>CAZERX010000005.1:0-26793 GCA_964515045.1 uncultured Eubacterium sp. | reverse complement strand
AGAAAAAATACCGTAAAAATCTAAAATTTACAAGTGGTGAACTGGAATTTTTCAGGTAGGAGCAGAGAATGTGAGGTGATAAGATGTAGACAATTCAAAAAGGAGGTCAAGGAATATGGACAACTCAGGACTACCAAAACGTGTAAAGAAAAAGGATCGGGAGGGGAAACGGCTATTTCTCTACATACTCCCATTTTTGCTCTTATGTTTTTTGTTCTCATATTTCCCGCTGCATGGCTGGGTATATGCGCTGTTTGATTATCGCGCGCCGCTCAAGCTGTCACAATGCGACTTTGTAGGACTCAAGTGGTTTAAGACCTTATTCAGCAATCCGACACAGCTCGCGCAGCTCGGTCAGGTCATGAAAAATACGTTCGCGATGAGCCTGCTCGGTATCGCGACATCCTTCCTGCCGGTGCTTTTTGCCGTATTCTTAAATGAGATCAAGTGCAAATGGTTCCGGAACCTCGTGCAGACGTTCACGACGCTGCCGAACTTCATTAGCTGGACGCTCGTATATTCCGTTGCGTTCTGCCTGTTTTCAAGCACAGGAATGTTCAACTCCGTATTGCAGGATCTCGGGATCATCTCCGAACCGCTAAAGATCTTAGACAGCGGCGACCACGTCTGGCTGCAGATGCTCCTGTGGAACACATGGAAGGGCTTAGGCTGGGGCGCGATCATGTATCTCGCGGCGATCGCAGGCATCGATCAGGAGCTTTACGACGCGGCGAAGGTCGATGGCGCAGGCAGATGGCAGTTGATCAAAAATATCACGATCCCGTCCGTCATGCCGACCTATTTCGTCATGCTGATGCTCTCCGTGGCGAACTTCTTAAATAACGGAATGGATCAGTATTACGTGTTCCAGAACTCGTTCAACAAGCAGGCGATACAGGTGCTCGACCTGTATGTGTTCAATATCGGTATGACCGGAAAGAGCCTGTCGCTCGCGACTGCGATCGGTATCTTAAAAAGTGCGGTCAGCGTGACACTGCTCGCCATCGTGAACTTCGTATCCAAGAAAACACGCGGCGAGAGTATCATATAGAAGGGAGGAGACATCATGGAACGATCCGTTAAACTCACGAGCGCAAAGGACATCGCGTTCAATGTTGTAAACTATACGATATTTGCAGTATTTACCCTGCTTTGCGTGTATCCGTTTTATTACCTTATCATCAATTCGATCAGTGCGAATGACCTGAGTGCGAGCGGACTCATCAATTTCCTGCCGTCGGGCATCCACATCCAGAACTATCTCGATGTGTTCAAGATCAACGGACTTGGTCGGGCGGCTTGGATCTCCGTCGCAAGAACAGTCATCGGAACGATCTGTACGGTGCTCGCCTCCGCATTTTTAGGCTATATGTTCACCCAGCAGAAAATGTGGCACAGAAAGCTCTGGTACCGCATGATGGTCATTACGATGTACTTTAACGCAGGTCTGATCCCCATGTTTATGACGATGAAAAGCCTGCATCTGACCAATTCCTTCTGGGTCTACATCATACCGGCGATCGTACAGCCGTTCAACATCATCATGGTAAAGACCTATGTGGAATCACTCCCGCATTCGTTAGAGGAAGCGGCAGAAATGGACGGCGCAGGCACATTTACCAGATTCTGTCGGATCATCCTGCCGATCTGCAAGCCGATACTGGCGACCATCGCGATCTGGGCGGCAGTCGGACAGTGGAATTCCTTTCAGGATACGCTGGTCTATGTCACGGATCAGAAGCTGTATTCGCTTCAGTATCTGCTGTATACATACTTAAATCAGGCAGATTCGCTGGCGCTTCTCGTCAAGCAGAGCGGCGGAACGGCAGCAGTTGCGAGCCTTGCCACACAGCAGACTCCGACATCCATCCGCATGACGATCTCCGTGATCGTGGTGCTTCCGATCCTTTTTGTATACCCGATCTTTCAGAAAAACTTCGTCAAGGGTATGATGATCGGTTCCGTAAAAGGATAAGAAGAAGTTGCAGCTTCTTATAAATAAATGTATATTTTTAGTAAAGACAGGAGGATTACTATGAAAAAGGCAATGAGAAAACGACTCACGGGAGCTTTGCTGACGGGTGCGATGTTAGTGACATCACTCGGCGGCTGCGGGAGCAGCAGTACCACACAGACAGCGGATTCCTCAAATGAAAAGTATCCGGAGACACTGACGATCGACGTGTTTGACACACAGTCAAACTTTCAGGGACTGCAGACCGGATGGTTTGCAAAGATCGTGAAGGATAAGTTCAACATGGAGTTAAACATCATCGCTCCGAACGTGGCAGGTGGCGGAGATACCCTGTATCAGACGCGCTCCGCGAACGGAAATCTGGGTGATCTGATCATCACGAATGCGGACAAAAGCCGTTTGAAGGATATGGTATCCGCAGGACTGGTGCTCGATATGACGGATTATATCGCAGATTGTGAAAATCTGAACAAATACATGGATGCGATCAAGACGACCAGTGAGCTGGCAGAGCAGGACGGTATCTGGGCGGTACCGAGTGAGATCTCTACGCTCGATCCGACCGAGCCTTGTGAGGCATCTGACCCGACGAACGCACCGTCTGTCCGCTGGGATCTGTATGCAGAGGTCGGCTATCCGGAGATCGGAACGATGGAGGATCTGCTTCCGGTGTTGAAAGAGATGCAGGATGCAGCCGGAACGAGCGATACCGGCAAGGATGTGTATGCGATCTCACTGTTTAAGGACTGGGATGGCGACGTGATGCAGAATGCCGGTGCGCTCTGTGCACTGTACGGCTATCAGCCGCAGGGCTTCTGCATGGAAAAGGTAGACGGAACGGATATGCAGAGCGTGCTCGATGCAGACGGTATCTATGTGCGCAGTCTGAAATTCCTGTATGATGCGAACCAGATGGGACTCATTGATCCTGAATCCACGACACAGAAATTCGATACGCTCCAGTCAAAATACAGAGACGGCGGCGTGCTGTACTCCCTGTGGCCGTGGCTCGGCTCCGGTGTTTATAACACGGCAGAGCATACCGCAGAGGGCAAGGGCTTTGCGACAGCGACCATTGACGACATGAAGTGCCTGTCCATCGGTTCCATGCCTTACGGTAAGTATGAGACGACCGTTATGGTCGGCAGTCAGGCGAAGGATCCGCAGAGACTGGTAGACTTTATCGACTGGCTGTATTCAACAGAGGGAATCGAGGCATCCTGCCCACAGACCGGCGGAACCTGCGGACCGGAGGGTCTGACATGGGAAATGAAGGACGGTCAGCCGGTACTGACAGACTTTGGTGTAAAGGCATTTGTTGACATTGATCCGAATCTGGAAGTTCCCGAGGAGTGGGGCGGCGGAACATGGAAGGACGGAATCTCTTTCTTGAACTTAAAGGCAAGAGGAATCGTTGACGACGACGAGGAAAGCGGCATCTGCTTCAACTATCAGCGTTGGGACGATTATCAGGAGAAGGTCGCAACGAAGCTGTCCGAGGACTGGTCTGCACACAATAATGACGAGACAACAGCTATCGACTATCTGAACAACACCGACCACCTGCTCGTATGTCCGGGAACGAACTATTCCGTGCCGGAGTATTCAATGGACATCAGCACGATCAAGGAGCAGTGCAAGCAGATCATCGTAGAGTATTCATGGAAAATGGTATTTGCGAACGATGAGGCAGAGTTCAACAGCTTCCTGCAGGAAATGCAGGATACCGCAAACGGACTTGGCTTTGAGCAGGTATACGCAGTCGATCAGCAGAACTGTCAGGATCACTTCGCAGCGATCGAGGCAGCCAAGGCAGCAAACTAAGGATATAAGAATATAAACAAAAAAACGCACCGGAACGGAGGAAGAGCGATGATCCCTTATGAAAAATTAGAAAAGATCCCATACGGCGGAGACTACAATCCGGAGCAGTGGCCGGAGGAGGTCTGGGCGGAGGATATGCGGCTTTTTAAGCTGGCAGGCATCGACATCGTGACACTGAACGTCTTTTCGTGGGCGGCTCTGCAGCCGAATGAAACAACCTATGACTTTTCCAAGCTGGATCGGATCATGGAGCTTGTCAGAGAAAACGGCTTAAAGGTCTGCATGGCGACCGCGACCGGTGCGCATCCCGCATGGATGGCAAAGAAATATCCCGATATCCTGCGGGTAGATTTTGAAGGACGTAAACGAAAATTTGGGGGCAGGCACAATTCCTGCCCCAATAGTGCTGCCTATCAGACCTATGCGCCGCGACTGGCAGGAAAGCTGGCAGCGCGCTATAAGGACTATGACAATATCGTAGCATGGCATATCTCCAACGAATTTGGCGGGGAATGCTACTGTGAGAACTGCGAACGGCAGTTCCGTGTATGGCTGCAGGAGCGCTATACGACGATCGACCGTCTGAACTACGCATGGAATACGTCCTTTTGGGGACATACGTTCTATGATTGGGATGAGATCGTCCTGCCGGATCTGCGCAGTGAGCATTTTGAATACGAAAAGACCATGTTCCAAGGCATTTCCTTAGATTACCGGCGGTTCATGTCCGATTCCATTCTGCACTGCTACCAGTTGGAGTACGATGCCATCCGCGCCGAGCTTCCCGATGCAGCCATCACGACAAACCTCATGGGCTTTTTCAAGCAGCTCGACTACTTCAAGTGGGCGAAGCAGATGGACTTCGTTTCATGGGACAATTATCCGTCGAACGAGGACTCCTATGCCAAGATTGCCATGTCGCATGATCTGATGCGTGGCGTGAAGCAGGGAGAGCCGTTCGCGCTGATGGAGCAGACACCGAGCGTCACGAACTGGCTGCCCTACAATGCCCTAAAGCGGCCGAACGTCATGCGGCTCTGGAGCTATCAGGCAGTCGCACACGGCGCAGATACGGTCATGTTCTTTCAGATGCGCAGGAGCCGCGGCGCTTGTGAAAAATATCACGGCGCAGTGATCGATCACGTGGGAACGGAGCACACGCGCGTATTCCGCGAGATCTCGGCACTCGGCGCAGAGCTGCAGCAGATCGGCAGACGGACGCTTGGCATGAAGACCCGCTCCGATATCGCGATCCTCATGGATTGGGACAACTGGTGGGCGATCGAATATTCCGCCGGACCGAGCTGTGAATTAAAATATCTGGATGAGATCGGGCGTTTTTACGAATGCTTCAGAAATCTGAACTATAACGTAGACATCATTTCTCCGGAGGATGCGCTGACGGACTATAAGCTCGTGATCGCACCGGTATATTATATGGTGAAGGGAAATGATGATGAAAAGATACGCGCCTATGTCAAGGCAGGCGGCACGTTCCTCACGACCTTTTTCAGCGGCTATGTGCAGGAAAATGATCTGGTCACGCTCGGCGGCTACCCCGGAAAGCTGCGTGACATCCTCGGTATCTGGGTCGAGGAGGAGGACGCGTTAGGAAGCGGTATGGTCAATCATTTTGTATATCAGGGAACGGAATATCCGGCAGAGCTGCTGTGCGATCTGCTGCACCTTGAGGGTGCAGAGCAGATAGATGAAGCCGGTTATCTGGACGATTTTTATAAAGGAATGCCGGTCATCACCGGACATCAATTCGGTGACGGCAGGGCATATTATCTCGCGACCGCGTCAAATGAAGCCTTTTACCGGCACTTTTTGACGGATCTATGCGCAGAGCTTGGCATTACGCCGGTACTCACCGCGCCGGAGGGTGTGGAGGTCACGAGCCGCGAGAATGAAACGGAGCGTGTGCTTTTTATCCTAAACCACACGGACAGCGCGCAGACCGTCATACTTCCGCACGACATGACGGATGTTATGACCGGAGCGCGTTGCCGCGCAGGCGCGCTGATGTTACCGGCAAAGGATGTCAAGCTCCTCGCGGACTAACGGCGGCGGTATTCCGCCGGACTCATATCCATCCGTTTTTTGAACTTCTGATGGAAATAATCGACATTTTTGTAACCAACCCTGCTGGAGATCTCATAGACCTTCATATCGGTCTGCTCCAGCAGTTCTACAGCTTTATTGATCCGGATCTGATCCAGATACGAATTAAAGCTGACTCCCATTTTCTGTGAAAAGAGCTTGCCGAGGTAGGAGCTGTTGTACCCGAATAAGGGTGCGATAGTCTCCAGCTTCAGCGGCAGAGAGAAATTATGCGCGATATAATCTAAAATATCGTCGAAAATACTCTCGCTGGAGCTGCTTCCGATGGCACGCATGATCATTTCAAACTGTTCCGTAAAATACAGCAGGATCTCATACAGATAATATTTATTCTCGATCAGCTCAAGGATCGCGGCATTGTGCGCGAACGGAATGTCCGCGTCATTGTAGGTATGCATGATCGCCTGCTTGATCTGTAAAAAAATATCCGCCAGAAAATACTTAATATTGGAGATCTCGTCACCGCTCGTATAGAGATCATTGCTGAGACCGGTCAGGATCTCGGAGATCCGTCTGCGGTTGCACGTTTTGATATAATTCACGAGCATCGTGCTGTACGACAGCGCCAGATCCTCATTTAGGATTGAATGACAGGACGACAGCTCCGGCAGCACCTCGTAGGAGAGCACATGCTGGTTTTTCTGGCAGAAAAAGCGCCGCTCCATGAGCTTGCAGCAGGCATCATACGACGTATGCACCATAGACAGAGCAGATACCGCAGGTCCATAGGTCAGAAAAATGGTATCGAGCGGAGAACCCTTCTGCGTGCCAGCCTCGTAGTGATGCAGACACGCCTGAAAACGCTCCAGCGCGAAATTGCCCTTCAGCAGGATCACATCGCGGTTGTCGATCGTGAGGTGCTCAAAGGAATGATTGTCCTGATTGGTGACGCGCAGGAGGTCGGCAAAGCTATACGAATGATAATACGGCGTGTAGCCCTCATAGATCACGACCTGATAGATCGGTGCGGACAGCTCCATTTCGATGTAATTGATGGACGGATTGAACTCGCTGCCGGTCAGAAGGTCATGCAGCACCGTCGTTTTCGCCTTGCGCCGGTACTGGTTTAAGGAATCCTCCCGCATCCGGTCATTCTTGATCTTTTCACGCACGGCGCAGACCGCTTTTTCCAGCTCCTCCTCGTCGATCGGCTTGGTCAGATAGAAGGACGCGCCGTTGTGCAGAGCCGTCTGTGCGTATTTGAAGTCCGAATAGCCGGACAGGATGATAAATGCACCGCGAAAGCCCTCGGCGCGCACGCGCTCGATCAGCTCCGTACCGTACATACCGGGCATCCGGATGTCGAGCAGGACTAAGGCAGGCTGATAGCGGTGGATCATTTCGATGGCATCGTTGCCGTTCCCCGCCTCTCCGCAGATGCAGAAGCCCAGCGCCGTCCAGTCGATCACATATTTCAGTCCTTCGCGGACGATCTGTTCATCATCTACAAGCAATACATTGATCAATTCGTTTTTCATAACTGCTCCTGTCTGTGTTTTTCACAACATCATAGGTTTGTTCGTATATACCTCACAGGTCTGTATCCATCAAAGGAAGCGTCAGCTTCACGGTCGTTCCGTTCGTGTCACTCGTGATCGAAAGACCATAGGCATCGCCGTAAAGCAGATGGATCCGCTGATTGATATTATACAGACCGATGCTTTTTGTATCATCGGGATCGTGCTCCGTGACATTCTGCTGCAGGGTAGCGAGCGTTTCCGCATCCATACCGACACCGTTATCTGCGACGGTGATGCAAAGCTCTCCCGCGTCCGTCGTGACAGAGATCAGAATGTGACCGTTTTCCGTCACACCCTCCAGACCGTGGATCACGGCATTTTCCACGACAGGCTGGAGCAGCAGCGGCAGGATCCGGTAATCATCCGTGTTCAGACCATCCTCGATCCGGATACATACGTTGACCCGATCGCCGAAGCGGAGCTTCTGGATGGCGAGGTAGGCTTCCACATAATCCAGCTCTTTGGTCAGCGTGGTAAAGCTCGTGCCGGTATTTTCCAGCACATAATGCATGGTCTTACCAAGGAGCTTGATGGAGGTCGCAACGTCACGATTGCCGTTCGACAGCGCCTGCATACGGATCGTTTCCAGCGTATTATAGAGAAAATGCGGGTTGATCTGGCTCGCAAGCATCTTAAATTCCATCGTCTGCTGGCGGTTGATGAGCTGCTGCTCATTGAGCTGTGCCTCGTAATAGCGCGCCTCCTTGTCGTGGATCATCTGCACGGTCGCTTTCAGATCATCGAAGGTCTCCCGCAGCTCATCGTCGCCGCTGAAGCTGTCGATGATGTTGTAATCCCCCTCCTTCGCCTGATGCATCGCCTGCTTTAACGTCGTGATCCGGTTGCTGAAATATGAGGAAAAAAGCAGGATCACGAGCGACGGCACGATCGCCGCGAGCAGGATGATAAAAAGGTATAACACCGTCATGTCATTGATGTTCGTATAGGCAGACGGATCACTCACGCTGATAAAAAAGAGATTGTCCGTCTTGTACGGACGGAAGGTCACAATGTTCGTGAGCGTCTGTTTGCCGTTGACCGTGAGCGGACCATTGTATTTATAGAAGCTGCCGTCAAAATCCGCAGGCATCGGCAGCGGCTGATTCAGCATGGTGCGGTCTGAGGAATAGAACGCGGGCAGGTCATCCAGCGCCGCAGAGATCTGATAGCTGCTCTGCTCGATGCGGTTTTTCAAGTAATTTTGATCCAGTCGGATGACAAGATATGCCGTATAGGTCGGTGACGTGACACCGATGCGCCGGATCAGTGCCAGCTCATACAGTTCATTGCCGTGATCGTCCGTGTGGGAAAGACACGTCCACGTGCCCCAGCCGTCACTGCCGATCGCAGGATACCACGCCGTATCCGTATAATCCGAGAGTGAAGCGATACAGTCCGAGTTCGGGATCGCCGGATTGTCGGTATAAATGCAGATATCCGAGATCGCAGCCGTCGTGTCGTATAAGGTCGTGAGCGACGTTTCCAGCTCGTTGTATGCCTGATGCAGGGCATCCGTGTCATAGTCAGAGCCGAGCAGGCGCAGGCACTTTTTACTCGTGGTGATGGTCTCGGACGAGGTGTAGATCGAGGTCGTCACGTCAAAAAGGATCGAATTGACGCGGAGTCCGTCCGCCTTCACCTGCGACGCATAGTGCTCGGACATCTGTTTTCGGACATGAACGACCGAAAAACCGCCGAGGATCAGGATCGGCACGATCGCCGCGATGAAAAATGTCCGCAGGATCTGCTGTTTTACTTTTGGTGTGTGGTTCAGATCAAGATGCTTTATTTTCATGTCCCCATTATAGCAAAACACCCTAAAATTTCCAAGTATCCAATTCTTGGGGTGTTTTATCTCGAATTTTGCCAGTATGAAACAAAAGATACCTGCCTTATAATCGAAGCATCAAAAAAGTATGAGGGAGGACCGAACGATGAAATTTGGAAACGGATGCTGGCTGCAGAAGGAAGGCTGTGAGTGCTTTGCGCCGCAGCAGGTATATTTTGTAAAGACTGAGCCGAAAAAAGTGACGATCGTCGCACCGACCGCACGGATCAACCACCGCGGAGATACCTTAGGAGGCATCAATCTCACGATCGAGATCACCGCACCGATGCCGGAGGTGCTCCGCGTCCGCACGAGCCATCACATGGGCGTGCGCCAAAAAGCCCCCGAATTTGACTTAAATATCGGAGAAAACGAGTATCTCTCCATACAGGAGGATGACCGGCAGATCCGCATCACGAGTGGAACGCTGGCACTCGTGATCACAAAGGACAACTGGAGCATGCGTTACGAGCGCGGTAGCGAGCTGCTCACAAAGAGCTGCGGCAGGGATCTCGCGCTGATGAAAACCGACTGGAAGGGCTATGCTTATGACAAGGGAAGCGACGATGCCTATATGCGGCAGGAGCTGTCGCTGTCCGTCGGCGAGCTGGTCTACGGCATGGGCGAGCGCTTCACTGCGTTCACGAAAAACGGACAGAGCGTAGACATCTGGAATGAGGACGGCGGCACGAGCACGTGGCAGTCCTATAAAAACATTCCGTTTTATCTGACGAACCGCGGCTACGGCGTATTCGTAAACCATCCGGAGCGGGTATCCTTTGAGGCAGGCACGGAGCAGGTGTCCAAGGTGCAGTTTTCCGTGCAGGGCGAACAGTTAGACTATTTTCTGATCAACGGCCCGACCATGAAAGAGGTGTTGATGCGCTACACGGATCTGACCGGAAAGCCCGCACTCGTGCCGCAGTGGACGTTCGGCCTGTGGCTGTCCACGTCATTCACGACGAATTATGACGAACAGACCGTGATGAGCTTCATTGACGGCATGGAGAAGCGCGGGATCCCGTTGCAGGTGTTCCATTTTGACTGCTTCTGGATGAAAGAATTTCATTGGAGCGATTTTATCTGGGATTCGCGCGTATTTCCGGATCCGAAGGGGATGCTGTCAAGGATCCATGCGAAGGGACTGCGCGTCTGCGTCTGGATCAATCCGTACATCGCGCAGGAATCCTGCCTGTTTGCAGAGGGTATGGAGAACGGCTATCTGGTAAAACGGACAAACGGTGATGTCTGGCAGTGGGATATGTGGCAGCCCGGCATGGCGCTCGTTGATTTTACGAATCCTGCGGCGTGCCGCTGGTATCAGGAGAAGCTGGAAGCACTGCTCGATATGGGCGTGGACTGCTTCAAGACGGATTTTGGTGAGCGGATCCCGACGGAGGACATCGTCTATGCAGACGGTTCCGATCCACAGAAAATGCATAATTTCTATACCTATCTGTATAATCAGACGGTCTACGAGCTGCTGCAGCGCAAGAGAGGTGCAGATGATGCGGTCGTATTCGCCCGCTCTGCCACCGCAGGCGGACAGAAATTTCCGGTGCACTGGGGCGGCGACTGCTGGTCAAATTATGAAGCGATGGCAGAGAGCCTGCGCGGCGGACTGTCGCTTGCGATGTCCGGCTTTGGCTACTGGAGTCATGACATCGGCGGCTTTGAGGATCAGTCCACACCGGATGTCTACAAGCGCTGGGCGGCGTTCGGACTGCTGTCCTCACACAGCCGTTTTCACGGAAGCACGTCTTACCGCGTGCCGTGGGTCTATGATGATGAGGCAGTGGAGGTCGTGCGCTTCTTTACGGCATTGAAGCTGTCGCTCACACCGTATCTGTACAGCAGTGCCGTGGAGACCGCGCGTACCGGCGTACCGATGATGCGGAGCATGGTGCTCGAATTTGAAAAGGATCCGGTCTGCCGGTATCTGGATCGACAGTATCTGCTCGGCGAAAAGCTGCTGGTCGCACCCATTTTTAACGACCGCGGCGAAGCAGAGTATTATCTGCCGGAGGGTCGCTGGACGAATTATCTCACCGGCGAAGCCGTATCCGGCGGCGGATGGCGGCAGGAGCAGCACGGCTATCTGTCGATCCCGCTCTGGGTGCGCGAAAATACGATCCTCGCGACGAACAGCACCTGTGCACATGCCGCAGACTCCTATGCAGAGGGCATGGAGGTAAAGGTGTTCGGGCTGACGGATCACGCAGAAACCGTTGTATACGAGGACAAACAGGAGCTTTTACGCATTTCGGCTGACCGGAGCGGCGATGAGATCTGCATAAAGGCAGCAGGCGCACACGCATTTACGATCCGTCTGGTGAACGAGGTGATCACCGGTGCAGAGGGCGCAGGAGCAGAAACGGACGGAAACGATACCCTGCTGCACGTGGCAGCAGGAGAGGTCACGATTCGCTGCAAGGGAGGAAACGCATGAACCAGACCATTCAGAAGGATCAGATAAAGGAACAGGCACAGGAGCTGCTGCAAAAGCTGACGCTCGATGAAAAGCTCGGAATGATCCACGGAGCGGCACTTTTTCAGACCGCGGGCGTGGAGCGGCTGTCGATCCCGCCGCTCAAAATGTCGGACGGAACGATGGGTATCCGGCAGGAATTTGAGCAGAGCAGTTGGAAAACGCTAGGGTTGTCGGACGACTATGTGACCTATCTGCCGTGCTGCAGTGCCTTGGCAGCCACATGGAACCGCACGCTCGTCGGCGAGGTCGGCAGTGTGCTCGGCGCGGAAGCGCGCGGACGCGGCAAGGACGTGATCCTCGCGCCGGGCATCAATCTCAAGCGAAGCCCGCTCTGCGGCAGGAATTTTGAATATTTCAGCGAGGATCCGTATCTGACGAAGGAGCTTGCCGTGCCGTATATACAGGGCATCCAGCGGTGGGATGTAGCCGCCTGCGTCAAGCATTTTGCGGTGAACAATCAGGAAACGGAGCGTCTGTGGGTGGACGTGGATATTGATGAAACTGTCCTGCGCGAGCTGTATCTGCCGGCATTCCACGATGCGCTGATGAAGGGAAACGCGTATACGGTCATGGGCGCATACAGCCGTCTGTACGGCGAGCACTGCTGTCAGAATGACCTTCTGCTCCGACAGATCCTGCGGGACGAGTGGGGCTATGACGGTGTCGTGATCTCCGACTGGGGTGCGGTGCACGACACGAAAAAGGCGGCAGAAGCCGAGCTTGACATCGAAATGTCCGTTACGAATGATTTTGACGAGTATTACATGGCACAGCCGCTGAAACGCGAGATCGGAGCAGGCAGGATCCGTGAAGCGGTGGTCGATCGGAAGGTACTGCACATCCTCATGCTGATGATCCGTCTGCATATGCTGGACGGAAAACGGAAAAGCGGCACCTACAACACGCCGGAGCACCGCAAGACCGCGCTTGAAGCGGCGCGTGAGTCGTTCGTGCTGCTGAAAAATGAGTCGCACCGGCTTCCGTTAGAGCCGTCTGCGTTGAAAAAGGTACTGCTGATCGGTGAAAATGCAGAATGCCTGCACGCGAACGGCGGCGGCAGTGCGGAGATCAAGGCATTGTATGAGATCTCGCCGCTCATGGGGATGAAAACGCATCTCGGCGGCAATGTGACGGTCGATCATGTGCGCGGCTACTGTCGGGAGGAAAAAGCGGCAGAGGGCGATACGAACTGGCAGGAGACCAGTCTGGAGAACGGCGGCGGTACGACGCGGCAGACCGATCACGACGCAGAGCAGGCATTAGAGGAAAAGCGCCGCGCACTGCGCGAGGAGGCAGTCCGGCTCGCCGGAGCATATGATACGGTCATCTATATCGGCGGACTGAACCACGACCATGACAGCGAGGGATACGACCGGCCGGATATGAAGCTGCCCTATGGACAGGATCAGCTCATACAGGAGCTTCTTGCCGTCAGACCGGATATGATCGTCGTGCTGATCGGCGGCAGTCCGGTCGAGATGGGCGCATGGATCGATCAGGCGGACACCCTGCTCTGGGGGTGGTACGCAGGCATGGAGGGCGGAAACGCACTCGCGGATGTGCTGCTCGGCGCAGTGAATCCGTCCGGAAAGCTGCCGGAAACGTTTTACAAGACGCACACGGACTGTTCGGCGCACCGGCTGGGCGATTTCGCGCGGAAGGATACCGTGCACTATGCGGAGGGCAGATATGTCGGCTACCGCTACAATGACAGATTCGGGATCGCACCGCAGTTTCCGTTCGGCTACGGACTGTCGTATACGACGTTTGCGTACCGTGATATGCAGGTCGATCACGAGCGGCAGCAGGTGAGCTGCTTCGTGAAAAATACCGGCGCTGTGGACGGCGCAGAGGTCGTACAGGTGTACCGGCTGGCACCGGAGGGCGCGGACGCGCCGCCGCGGGAGCTTAGGGGCTTTGAAAAGGTATATCTTAGGGCAGGCGAAGAAACATACGTGACGATCGACGTAGAAGGAGACGCAGGAGCGGAGTATGTGATCGGAAATACGGCTATTTCATAATCTGATTATAGATTAGCCGAAAAAAGGCAAAAAATCAAGTGCATTCCGGCTGATCTGTATTTTTATGATACATGAGCCGAAATGCACTTTTTTATGCGTGATCTCTCGTTATTTTTTGATCTTATCTGTCGCTAAGTATAAGGTACAGCATCTGTACGAGCTGTCCCTTGGTGCAGTAGCGGTCGGTTGTTGTCTTTGACCAGCAGAGGGGCGATATAGAGCGGAGCAGCTCTGCGGCATCCGATGAGCTGAACAGGTATGCGCGCAGTGCCTTTGCATCCTTGCCGTTTGCCGCTGCGTAGCGGATCAGAGCTGCCGCCGCACGCGTGCGCGTACAGGTATTGTTCGCGCCGATGCCGCTCATGATACCGTTTTCGATCGCCCATGCCATTGCCTTGGCACTGTCCGTGGCATTGGTCTGACCGGCGGGCAACTTCGCATCGGGTGAACCCGCCGCGCGCCACAGGCAGGTAATGACCTGTGTGCCGGAGCAGGTGCTCTCCGGATGGAAGTGTGTCGCATCCGCATCGTCTGTGATACCCATCCGTACTGCCCAGCTTACGGCATCGTAATACGCGGAGCCTGCGGGCACATCTACGAAATCTTTATTCTTATCCGTGTCTGGTGTGGATGGAGCAACGGGTGCACCGCCTGCGGCACCACCACCGCCGCCGGAGCTGCCCGAACTGCCGCTCGAACTGCTGCCCGAACTGCCGCCGCTGCCGGAATTGCCGGAGCTTCCTGCGGGCTTTGTGATGGTAAAGTCTGTCGTTCCGTGATAGATCGCACTGTCCGTTTCATAATGCACGCAGACGGTATAATCGCCCGCCTCCGTGGGAACTGCCGTGCTCTCGGCATAAACGGTCTCACCGCGTCCCATATAGGTCACGCTCACAGCGCCTGCGCCGTCTGCCGTAGTGTAGGACGGTGTATTTGCCGCAGCACCTGCTGTCCAGCCGTTCATCGTGACGGTAAGTGCCTGTTCGGTCTTATTTGATAATGCGAGTACGACATTGACAGAGGCGGTCTTATAATTCGTCGAGTCGATCTTGACCGGAACGGTCAGCGTATCGCCTGCCGTGCCGTCTGCCCGAACGATCGTCAGAACGCCGGATGCCGCATCGAGTGACAGCTCCATCGCCGTATCGTCATATGTTCCCAGTGTGAAACCGGTCGCAGGAGTCTGATACGGCAGTGCGCGGAGCGAGCCGATATTGACGGTCGTCGGCTTGGACGCGCTGACGGAGCGTGTAACGCTGATATCTGCGAGCTTCGGTGCAGCAGCCTTTCCGATCGCCCAGCTTCCCGAAGCCTCACCGGTATAATTGCTGTCCGCTTTGCCGGAAACAGTCACGGTGTATGTGTCTGAAACGTCAGTCTGCGGTGTGCAGTTGATAATATAATCCGTATCCTGTGTCAGCGTCCTGCCATCACAGGTGACTGTGACAGCGGGAGTCTGCGGCGAGCCGTTAAAGGTCAGCGAGCCGCTCTGTGTCACGACGGCATCCGTCAGCGGATGCGGAGCAATGCTCCATGTCTGTGTGGCAGTGCCTGCGTAGTCGCCCTTGCCGGTGGCGGTCAGCGTATAGGTGCCGGCATCCGTCTTTGCGTCGCAGGATAAGGTATAATCCGTATCCTGTGTCAGCGTCTTGCCATCACAGGTGATCGTGACAGCGGGAGTCTGCGGTGTGCCGTCATAGGTGCAGGTGCTGACGGAGATCTCTGCCCTCGCCAGATTTTTCACGAAGGAGATGGATACCTCTAACGGGAGATAGCCATAGTTTGTCATGCCGCTGACTTGGTTTTTTTTGCAGTCATAGTTTTTCGAGTCGCACCGGAAGTTAAAGGTGCTGGTCGGGTTGGTCGGATTGTAGGCGGCATGCGTGATCGTCAGGATACCGGTATCGGGATCGATCCTGCCGTGCAGGTCATCATCGTTGATCTCTGAAATGCCGCTTCGGAATGTGAAGTTAGAGGGCTTCGCATCCGGATATTTGTCCTCAAGCATTTTCTTTAGGTCGATCGTCTGCGTCTCCGCAGAGCCTTCGGCGCGGGAAATCGTGATCGTCGGCAGATCCTGCGTTTGCAGCTCTTTTTTGCTGATCGTCCATGTGATCGGCTTGCCGTCCGTGCCGGTCGGCGTGATACTGCCGATGCAGTTGCCGTTGTCGGAGCCGGTGATCGTCACACTGTATGTGCCGGCATCGGTCGCAGTCTTGCCGGAAGCCGTATAGTCGCTCGCAAGCAGTTCGTAGCCGGTATCTTTGTATTTGACGGAAACAGCGATCGATCTCGGATTTCCGTCGTAAACATGTTCTCCGTCCGCACCAGTCAGCTTCACGTCTACATCCGTGCTTAGATCGAGCGGATCGATCGTAACGGGAAAGCTGCCGGTGACCGTGGTATGGTTGGTCGCACGGACTTGATAATAAATGGTGTGCGTGCCGGCATCTTTAAGGTCCGGAACGTATGTGCTGTTGAATGGACCGTCCTCATCCGTGCTGTAATAAAATGTGACTTCTGCGCCATTTTCTGCGGTGGCGGTGGCAGAAATATTCGCTTTTTGTTCACTACCGTTATATTTCAGCGAGCCGACCTGCTGAACGCTTACATTGCTGATCGTATACGCCGTTACCGTATAGCCGTCCAGTATCGCGGTCTTAGTATAGCTGCTACCGGGAACTGTTACAACGCACTTGATCTGATAGGTGCCGGAGTCTTGGAGGGTGTCGGTGTAGGATTTTTGTGTGTTTGCGGTTTTATTTGCTCCCCATGTGTTACCGCCATCCGTAGAGTATGACCACTCGTAGTCCACACTGTTCTTCCAACTGCCGTCCACGCTGATCGAGAAGGTTACCTTCGTTCCGGGGGCACAACTCGGCGTACTGGCAGTGATCTCACTGAGCGTGAACGGAGCAGGCTGTACGGATACATCGGTAAGCGCTGTAGTTGTCGTATCGCTCTCGTAGTATATATCGCCGGATTCTTTGTGGTATACGCATCCCTCTGCCAGCAGACTGCCGACACCGTCCTTCGCGTAGATGCGTCCGAACAGGGGGTTGAAGTAACCCGTGGCACAGAGCGTGACCGTACCGTCGTTGACACACAGCTCAGGGATACTGGTTTCGTCAGCGCGAATGGTATTCTGGATCGTCAGTGAGCCGCCATTGACGATCAGACGGCTGTTTATGATCCGATACGGACCAAGGTCAAGGGTCAGATTGTTTTTATCTAAATAGATGGTACCTGTACCCGAATCGTCTGCCTGCAGGTTGATGGTATCACCGTCCTGTGCCGCAGCACAGGCATCGGCAAGGGACAGATAGAATATCGTGTCATTGCCGCGTTTGATCTGGGCGGCTGCCTGCTGCGTGCAGATCGTACATACGCCGTCCGTGCCAAATGAATGGTCAGAACTCACATTCTCGGTGTTGGAGTAGCCGGTGTTGCCCGCGCAGTTCGTATACGTGTAGACGGTATCCTTCGTGCTGTCCGTACCGCTGAATGCCGGTGCATTGTCCGTTCCGAGGGTCTGCTTCCAGATGCCTTCGGAGGATCCGCCGTTCAGCTTCCATGCGACTGCACCGGATCGGAAATCTGCGTTTGGCACGCCGGTGATGGTGAGGTTAGTAGTATTTCCGGTGCTTTCCTCAAAGTAGGGGGGGTAGCCTAAGTCACTGTTATAATAGCAGTCCGTGGCGGTGGGAGTGACAAATTCGCCTACCTCACCGATGATCGCACCGTTGACTCCATTGTTTGCGGGGATCGCTGCCAGACTGTAGCAGTGATCGATCGTGGGGGTAGTTTCGTTACCAAAGGGGTTATAGCACAATGCCGCGATGCCGCCCGCACTGTAACCGGAGCTGAGCGTGATCCCGCTTCCGACGAAGCAGTTTTTGATCGATCCCGCACCGAATGAGCCGGTGATACCGCCTGCATAGGAGAAACTGCCGGTTGCCGTGACGGAAGCAGTCGTATTCAGATAGCAGTGCTCAATCGTACCGTAGTTTTCTCCTGCGATGCCGCCCGCGTAGGTATAGCTGGAGTCGTCAGTGGCAGAAGCAGAGACGGATGCGTTTACCACGCAGTCTTTGATCGCACTGCCGTCGTTATTCGCTCCTACGATGCCGCCGACATAGGCATTGTTGGAGGAGTTGGAAGTTCCTGTGACCGTGACCTCACTCGTGCAGTGCTCGATCGTGCCGTAGCTTTCTCCTGCGATGGCACCCATATTGAGACCTGACGAGGAAGCTGACAGCGTGCCTTTGACCGTGAGATCTTTTACTACGCCGTTCGTACCGATCCGACCGAACAGACCGGCATATTCGAGGGCGGAGGTGCGGTTCACGTTCAGACCGGAGATGGTATGGCCATTTCCGTCAAAGGTGCGGGTGTATGTGCTTGCTTCATCACAGATGGGCTTCCAGTATTGACCTGCGGTTTTCAGGTCGATGTCGCTCATCAGCTTGGCATTGTAGTCGCATGCATAGAGATCCTGCTCCGCGAGCCAGCATAGCTGACCGACATTTGAGATCTCGTAGTAGTCGTCGTAGGTATCGTCCGGTGTACCGTTATCGTTCACCGTCGGCTTCTGATAGCCATAACAACGCCATGGGTCGTGACCGGTACAGGCACAGTCTTCGCCGGAATCATCGGTCTTTCTCACTAATCCTGCCGATGCATCCCATGTGTATGCCGTACAGAAGCCGTCGGCATCATATCCGTCCGTGTCATCTGCGCGGACGGTGACGGTCGTTGCCGGTAGCTGTGTGAGACAGAGTGTCAGTGTCAGCAGACCGGATAGGAATTGTTTTCGTTTCATCTGTTTTCGCCTCTCTTTCTGATCGTGATAGTTGTGATAATTTTTGTTATTCTGTTAGGAGCTTATCGCTCCATATTTGCAAACTTGGTGTATTCCGGCAGCCATACGAGGTTCACCGTTCCGATCGGGCCGTTTCTCTGCTTGGCGATGATGATCTCGGCGATGCCTTTATCCTCGGTATCTTTATTATAATAGTCGTCACGATAGATGAACATGACGACATCGGCATCCTGCTCGATCGCGCCGGATTCACGCAGATCCGAGAGCATCGGACGGTGATCGGGGCGCTGTTCCACGGCTCGTGAGAGCTGGGAGAGTGCGATGACCGGTACATTCAGTTCTCTGGCGAGTGCCTTTAAGGAACGCGAGATATCGGAGATCTCCTGCTGTCTGGAGTCGGAGGCTCTGCCGCCGCTGCCGCTCATGAGCTGCAGATAGTCGATGATGATGAGCTTTAAGTCGTGCTCCAGCTTGTATTTTCGGCATTTGCTGCGAAGCTCCGAGATGGAGATACCCGGCGTGTCGTCGATGATGAGCTTGGACTGTCCGATCGTGCCTGCGCCCTCGATCAGCTTGCCCCAGTCAGCATCCGTGAGGTCGCCGGAGCGGAGCTTCTGCGCATCGACGCGCGATTCCAGTGAAAACAGTCGGTTGACGAGCTGCGCCTTGGACATTTCCAGACTAAAGATCGCCGTGCAGAGATCGCTGTGGAATGCCACATACTGTGCGATGTTCAGCACGAATGCCGTTTTTCCCATAGACGGACGTGCTGCGACCAGCACGAGGTCGGACGGCTGCAGACCGGCAGTCTTGTAGTCGAGATCGAGAAATCCGGTCGCGATACCGGTCACGTTTCCGTGTGTTTTGGATGCTTTTTCGATCTTGTCCAGTGCTTCGAGCACGACCTCGCGGATCGGCACATAGTCGCCGCCGCCGCGGTTCTGCAGCAGGTCAAAGATCTTTTTTTCCGTCTGCTCCATGAGCACGGCAGTCGTTTCATTGCCCTGATAGCAGTCGTTCGTGATGCCCTCGGTCGTCTTGATGATGCGGCGGAGCATGGATTTGTCCTTGACGATCTCTGCGTAGTATTTGGCGTTCGCAGAGGTCGGTACGGCATCGACCAGATCTCTGACATATTCGAGGGAGCTGATCTCCGGCGGTACATCCATTTCGCGCAGCTTGTTCTGCAGGGTGATGAGATCGACCGGCTCACGGTCGTTGAACAGCTCGACCATCGCTTCAAATAAGATGCCGTACTGCTGATGATAAAAGTCCTCCCGAACGAGGATCTCAGAAGCGGTCAGTATCGCGTCGCGATCCATGATCATAGATCCGATCAGCGACTGCTCGGCTTCCAGCGAGTTTGGCATGGTTCGCTTAATGAGCGTTTCTTCTGCGGGCATGGTTTACTCCTCTGATACATGTACAGTGAATGTTCCGGTTACCTGCGGATGCAGTCTGATCTGCACCTCATAGGTGCCGAGTGCTTTGATCGGGTCTTTTAAGAGCATTTTTTTCTTGTCCAGCTCAAGACCAAGCTGCTTTTTCGCGGCTTCTGCGATCTCCTTGGTTGAGATCGAGCCGAACGTTCTGCCGTCCTTGCCGGATTTCATCTTGACCTCGATCTTTTTGTCCTTGAGATCCTCGGCGAATGCCTGTGCAGCCTCCAGATTCTCCTGCGCGACCTTTTCTGCGTGCTGGTTCTGGAGCTTTAAGTCGTTTAAGTTCTTGCCGGTCGCCTCGACTCCGAGCTTTTTCGGCAGGATCATATTTCTGGCATAGCCGTCGCTGACATTTACGATGTCACCCTTTTTTCCCAATGCTTTTACGTCCTCTAATAAAATGATCTTCATAGTTTGATATCTCCTTCCTCTATCATCTTGTCTATGGTCTGCTGGAGCATATGCTTTACCTCATTGACGGAGTAGTGCTCCAACTGTGCTCCGGCGATGGTCAGATGTCCGCCGCCGCCGAGCGGCTCCATGATGAGCTGCACGTTGATCTCGTCGATCGAGCGTGAGCTGATATATACCTTTCCTTTATAGTCGGTCAGCACGAACGATGCCTTGATGCCGGTGATGTTCAGCAGCTCGTTCGCCGCCTGTGCGCCGACGATGGTCGGGCTTTCGATATTTTCACTCGGACAGACGGAGATCGCGAATACATCGCGGTACACCTCTGCGTGCCGGACGACCTCCGCGCGTGCCTTGTAGTCGCTGAGATCGTTCCGCAGGAGCTTCCGCACACGCGTGACCTCTGCGCCGCAGCGCTTTAGGTATGCCGCAGCCTCGAAGGTGCGCACACCGGTCTTTGCCATGAAGTTGTTCGTGTCGATCAGGATACCGGCATAGATGCTGTCTGCTTCCTGCGGTGCGAGCCGGATGCCGTCGGTGAAGTATTGCAGCACCTCGGCGACCATCTCACAGGCGGAGGATGCATACGGTTCGATGTAGGACAGCACGGTATTCTCGATCGTGTCGTTTGTCTGTCTGTGGTGATCGAAAACGACAATATTTTTGGTCTTTCGCAGTATTTCGGGACATTCCGTGTTCGAGGGGCGGTTCGTGTCCACCACCATGACGACGGTGTCTGCCGTACACGCTTCGATCGCCTGCTCACTCGTTAAGAACATATCCGGTGCATAGCCGTTCTCCTCCGAGAAGCGCTCGCGGAACGGACGGAGGGTCGAGCTGACCGTGTTCAGTACGATCTGTACTTTTTTGTCCAATGTAGCGGCGGCGCAGTAGATACCGATCGCCGCGCCGAAGGAATCCATGTCACTGATCTGATGACCCATGACGATGACGCGTTCCTTTGTTTCTAAGATGCCGCGCAGCGCGTGTGCCTTGACGCGTGCCTTGACGCGGGTGTTTTTCTCCACCTGCTGTGCCTTGCCGCCAAAGTAGGTGACCTTTTCACCCTCACGCAGCACGACCTGATCACCGCCGCGTCCGAGCGCGAGGTCGATCGCCATGCGCGAATATTCGTTGTTCTGTGCATAGGTCGCCGCGGTGTCGCCGATGCCGATGCTGAGTGTGACTGCCATCGTGTTTCCGACCTTTACGGTCTTGACGTCATCGAGCAGGGAGAATTTGTCTGCCTTTAAGGTCTGTAAGTGCTCCCTGCGGAATACAGCGAAATATTTGTCGCGTTCGGTCTTTCGCACGAGCGCATCCACCTTGGAAAAATAGGTGTTGACCTTCCGGTCGATCAGCGCGACGAGCAGGGAACGCTTGACATCCTCGATGCTTTCTAACGCTTCGTCGTAGTTGTCGATATAGATCTGTGCCACGACCATCTTCTGGTCTTCGTTTTCCTGTATACAGCGGTGCAGCTCCGTCTCGTCAAACAGGTAGATCGCGGTCAGATAGCTCTGCTCCGTGTCCATGTCGATGAGATTTGTCTCGCTGAGGATCGCGTCGAATGAGATCCTGCCGGTGGAAATGCGGATCCACCGATCCTCCACCTCCAGATGAAGCTCCATCGACGGCTCGCTCTGCAGCAGCTCCTTTGTCACGGACGGAAAAACGGTGGATACGGACTTGTGATAGTCCTTTCCTTTTCCGGTCAGCTCCGTGAACTGCTTATTGACCCACAGCAGCCTGCCGTTGCAGTCGAGCAGTGCGTAGGCGATCTCAAAGTCGTTTAACAGCTTTTTCTGCACCGAGCCGTACTGCGTGGCAAAATTGATCAGCTCGTTGACGAGTACCGGCTTGCTCCGGCGGTACGCGACGGACACGGTGATGGTATAGACACCGGTGAACACGCTCATACAGATGCCTGCGGACGTGTCCTGCAGATAGAGCGGTACATTCAGCAGCAGTAGTACGATGCTAAGGTAGAGCGGCGCGCACAGGTAGCGTCGCAGCCTGCCCCGAAATTTAATTGAACGGTTTTTCATGGAACCTCCTGTAAGCATGTGCCGTTGACGCAGGCGGATATCGCCGTCTGCGCATAATTTTATACATTATAGCATATGCGGCTGAAAAATTCACCTTTTTTTATTTTCTGGGAAACACTTCGCGCACAGATGCGCAGCTTCGCGCGGCGGCGTGATCCGCGGAGACTGTCGAAACCTGCGGCGAAAAATGATTGTACCTTATTTTCGGGTTGATTATAATAAAGGCATAACACCGGTAGTTATGAGTAGAAAAGGAGGCGGTCAGTTGGAACAGAAGCGTTACATGATCTCAGACGCGGCGAACATCGTCGCGGTGGAATCGCATGTATTACGTTACTGGGAGGATGAGCTGGAGCTTACGGTGCCGCGGAATGAATTGGGGCACCGTTACTATACACAGGAGAATGTGGATGAATTTTTGCGGATCCGGCAGTTGAAGGAGGAGGGCTATCAGCTAAAGGCGATCCGTATCATCCTGCAAAATGAAAAAGAAGGAGGTATCCATAGCGAATTGGACAAGCAGTCAGACAGACCCATTCATGTCACAAAGGACGGCAGAGTGCTGACGGAGGAAGCGCCGCAGACGAAGCTGCAGCCGACGGGCGGACAGGCACCGCTGACACCGCAGGAGCGCATGGAGCAGTTTCAGGAGCTGATGACACAGATCGTGCGGAACGCCATGACGGAAAATAACAAGGAGCTGAGCAGCGACATCGGTGAGCAGGTCGGAGACCGTGTGTTAAAGGAAATGAATTATCTGATGCGCGTACAGGACGAGCAGGAGGAGGAGCGTTACCGGAAGCTGGATGACGCGATCCGCAGCTTCGGCAAACGGCAGAAAAAGACGATCCGGAGCAAAAGAGCGGACAAGCGCCGCTTAAAGACCGTGACCGGTATGGAAGCATAGCATAAGACATAAAAAAGAGACCGCCGCACAGGCAGTCTCTTTTTAACTGTTTTGTTTTCCGTATCGGAATCAACCCTCAGAGATAGCTCCGGTCGGGCATGCGCCTGCGCAGGTTCCGCAAGAAATGCAGGTGTCTGCATTGATCTCGTATTTTCCATCGCCGGCTGCGATCGCTCCTACAGGGCACTCACCCTCACAGGTTCCGCATGATACACATGAATCATTGATAACGTATGCCATTGGTAAATCCTCCTTTATATGATTGAAATTGTTCTACACATATTGTAGTCTTGCAGTTATTTTATTACAAAAATTGTGGAAAAACAAGCAGACGCATCTCAAAATTGTGCATAAAATCGCATACTTAGATTAGTTGTGTATAACTCGTGGGAAAATGTGTATCATTTTTAGTACCGCAGGCTACTGGACAAGCAGTGAAAACGTGTGTATAATGGACAGCATAGCAAATCTGCAGATAAAGGAGGAAACGAAACGATGGCAGCGACAGTGACGAAGGACACGATGATTGGCGAGTTACTTCAGATAGATGAGAGCATTGCACCGGTACTGCTCGGTATCGGAATGCATTGTCTCGGATGCCCGTCTTCCCAGATGGAGACGATCGAGCAGGCAGCGATGGTGCACGGACTGGAGCCGGATGCACTGGTTGACCAGATCAACACATTCTTAAAGCACGAGAAATAAAACGAAAAGCCCTTATCCCTCAGATGAAGGATGGGGGCTTTTTTTGCGTCTTTTTTATTTATGATCGTTTGCCGAGATGGAACTGTGCGAGACTCTGCAATGCCGTATGCGCTCTGACGCAGACGAAATGCTCCTCAAAATAGGGCTTTGCCAGTGCCTCGAACTGATTGACGTAGGCGTATTCGGCGGCGATATTGCAGACACGGTTGAAATCTGCGGGTGTGTGCTCGTTCTTGTGCACGAGCAGGTAATACACGTTGTTCTGTGTATCAAGGTACAGCGAATTGTCGCCGTTATAGAAGCCGTTCAGCACATGCGCGAGGCGGATGATCGGATCCATTTCACGGAAGGAAAAGAGCCGTTCGAGGTCTGCGGCAGCCGCCAGCGCTGCCAGCCGTGCGGCGGGAGCGGTGTCCTTTAACGGGATGAATGAGCCGTCCTCGGGATCCTGTACCTCTGCATCCGGCGGCACCAGTGCGTCGTTCAGCTTTCGGAACAGGTCAAGGATGCTGTCTGCACGTGCGGCGTACTCCTCCTCCTCCTCGTCCTCGTCGAAGTAGTCCGGATAGTCGCCGTAATCTGAAAAATTGGAAAAACGCGTGTCCAGCTCCTCCGGATATTCTACCTTTGTGACATTTAATATGATCGAGCCGCTCGCGAGCGGGATCGCTTCGATCATCAGCGGGATGTCGTCCGCCTCGAAGCCCAGCTCACACGATGCGAGCTGCATCATGTCCTGAAACAGGTGCTTTGCCTTGGCACTGCCGTAGGCAAGCTCGGAGAGCTTTAGGTGACGGTCGGCGAGATCCTGACCGGTCAGCGTACAGCGTATCTGATTCTCATTGATTCGTTCTAATTTCATGGTCATTTTTCCTCATGTTTATATTCTATGTGTACCACGACTATTTGTGAGTATATAGAACTTTTTGCGCGCAGTCAAGTCTAGCCTGTGTATTTTGCATCTCTGAAATATTAAAAAAGTATAAAATATCCAAAAATTGGTTGTCAAGACCTCTGCGGATGTGATATAAGGAGTTTGGAGATGCTTTTTCACCAAAACTTTTTTAAGGATCTGAAAAGAAAGTGCGGTGAATATCATGGAGCAGATTCTGTTCGGCAAGTATGCCGTGATCGGGCTTTTGACAGCCGGCGCCAACAGTCACGTTTACCTTGCCAGACATCTTTTTCTCGAACAGGATCGGGTGATCAAGCGTATCGCGAAGTCGTCACCCGCTCGTTCCTGCTTCCACTCGGAAGCAATACTTTTGAAGTCTTTGAAACACCCCGCGATCCCAGTGATCTATGATATTGAGGAGGATGACTCCTATTTCTACATCATCGAGGAGTACGTGAGGGGTGAATCATTGGAAGCCCTTGTGCTTCATCAGAAAACGATTTCCCTTAGTTTTTTGCTGCAGACCGGAGTGCAGCTCTGCGATGTGATCGCGTATCTGCACGGATTAGCGACACCGGTCATCTATCAGGATCTGAAGCCGGAACACATTATAGTATATGGCGATCAGATAAAAATAGTCGATTTTGGTATCGCGGCTTTGTGCTCGGATACGGAAAATCCATACAATTCTTATGGAACAGCGGATTATGCGGCACCGGAAAAGTATGCCGGCGGGATCTGCGATGAGCGCACGGATATATACGGCATCGGTGTGATCTTACGTTTTTTGGAACAGCACCTTGCGCCGTCGGAGCGTGCGGCTCAGATCAGCCGGATCATCGGGCAGGCATTGGAGCCGGAGCCAGAGAACCGCATATCGGACGCATCAGAGCTTTCCGCGAAGCTGCAGCAGGCGGGAGAACAACTGAACTTACAGGAGAAAAAGCATCTTTACAGGCAAAATAAGCCAAAGCATCTGCACAGGCACTTTGCCGTGACCGGTATGCGGCGCGGAACCGGCGCAACGCATATCGCCGTGGCATGCAACGCTTATCTGAATGCCTCCGGTGTGCCGTGTCTGTATGTGCAGGAGGATCACAGCGGTGATCTGGCGCGCATGACGGACGCAGCAGGAGGCGCACGGATGACGGATGGGATCTTTCGTATGGGAGATCTCTGCGCGACTGCTTCCACGCATCGCGCAAGGGACTGGTGTCTGCGGCAGGAGGGCTGGCTGGTATCGGATCTTGGAGCATACGGATCGACGGACTTAGGATCAGACATGGGATTAGGATTAGATTTAGGAGCATGTGACGGGATCCTGCTGATACTGGGCGGCAGAGCATGGGAGAACGGACAGGCAGAGCAGTTGTACGAACGGCTGCGCCTGCACCGGAAGCTCATACCGGTAGTCAATTATGGGAATGAACAGGCGGCGCGGGTATACGCGAAGCATTGGCGCAGGCGCGTATACTGCTTTCCACTGGATGGTGAGCCGACTGTTCTGACAAGGGAAAAACGGCGGTTCTTTGACGAGCTGCGCAGAAAGGAAAGGTGGTGAGGAGCATATTTTTACGATCAGCAGGGAGAATGGGAACGCGTAGGATCATCGGGTTTTACGGCGCAGACAGCGGAGTTGGAACGACACATCTGGCGCTCGCGGCGGCGAATTTCATCGCAGACGAGCGGAATGAGCGGGCAGCATACATTGAGCTGGGGAATCGACCCTGCATCCGTGCGCTGGATACAGGTGCACATGCAGGGAGTGCAGAGAGCTTTC
>CAZERX010000004.1:0-28031 GCA_964515045.1 uncultured Eubacterium sp. | reverse complement strand
CAGAGTTTGCCGTTGCCGTCGGTCCCTTGATATCCCTGCCCTGCATCGGTCCAACACCGTCAGCGACCGGCGTATTCGCAAGTCTGCCGTCCGGTGTTGCTCCGGTCTGTCTGCCGAGCGGCACGTTCGCCGATACCGGATAAAGTCCTGCCTGATAGACTCCGCCGCGCGGATTCCGGTACTGCTGCAGCGGCTTCGTGTAGGCATAAGCCACACGGCGCGCCATCGCATCTGCTTCGTCCTCGTCATTGCCGTATTTCGGCGCTTTTTCGATCAGTGCTAAGATCTCGTCATAGCGCTTCTGCGCTGCCGCGTCGGGCTTTACGTTCGCCAGCGACTCTGCGATCGCTTCGATCTCACGCGCGCCGACGGACTGACCCTTTTCCAGCATGGATGCGATGATCTGTCCGGACAGCTCCTCCATCCGCATCGTGCTGAGACCTTTGCCGAAATTATTGTCGAGTGCATCCTTTAATTCTGCCATTGTCACGAGCTTTTTGTCAAATACAAGCTCTTTCACGGCAAGCATCGAATCCGCCACATTTGCGATCCCAAAGCCCTGCGGGCCGGTGAAATTGTAGATCGCACCGCCCTCCTGCAGCGACTTTCCGCGTCCGATGCAGTCATCAATCATGCTCGACTGGAACGGCAGCGGCATCCGCTTTGCGTGTGCTTCGTCAATACAGTTCAGCGCATTGACCATCACCGCGATAAAATAATCCATCTGCTTTTCGTAAGCAGCATAAAAATCCTCAAACGTTTCAAACGCCGTCACGTCGCCGGTCGCAGGTCCGACCTGCTCACCGTTCTCATAACCATTGGAAAATACCAGCTCTAACGGCCGGCACATGTTAAAGAACGCGGCATCGTGCCATCCGTCGGTCTTGCCCGCCTTCTGCGGCTCTACACAGCCGATGATATTGTAGGTACGCGCATCCTCCAGCGATACCCCGCGGCTCATCATCGCCGGAATGATGACCTCGTCGTTATAAAACGCCGGAAGTCCGACTCCGGTACGTGCCAGACGCGCCGCCTTTAGGATAAATGCATCCGGCGTGAGATTCCAGATCCGCACGGACATGGAGGGCTGCGGCAGCATCACGTGCAGGCTCGCCTCCAGACACATAAAGGACAGGTCATTCGTCGCATCCAGTCCTTCCTCGGTCTGTCCGCCCGCGATCAGATTCTGGAACAGGCTATAGCCCGCGAAACCGTCTGCACTGCCTGCATCACGGCATTTATTAAGGTCGTTTAATTTGATCCACACGCAGTCCATCAGCTCCTGCGCCGCCTCACGCGTGATCCTTCCCTCATCCAGATCCTTCTTATAATAAGGATACATATACTGGTCAAAGCGTCCCGGTGAGATCGAATGTCCGCTGGACTCTGTCTGCAAAAGCTCCTGCACGAACCAGAACGACTGACATGCTTCATAAAAGCTCTCTGCGGGCTTCTCCGGCACCTTGGCACAATTTGCCGCGATCTGTAAAAGCTCTGCCTTTCTCGTCGGATCAGACTCCCTGTCTGCCTCCTCCTTCGCGAGCACGGCATAACGCTTCGCATATCGGATCGCCGCCTGACAGCTCAGCTTCGCGGCTGATAAAAAAGAATGACGGCTCGCATAATCCGGCGCACATAAGGTCAGCCGGTCAAGCTCCTCATCGATCCGTGCGATGATGCCCTCAAAACCGATAGCGAGCACTTCCTCGTATTTTACGGTGAAATGACCGATCCCATTATAATAATAGTTTCCCGGCGTGAAAATGTTGTGCTTCATCGCAAGCAGCGACTCATCTGCCATCATTGCCGTGGCAAGCTCACTCGTCGTCTTGCCTTTCCAGTATTTATATGCCTCATGCAGACGCTGTTTGGTATCATCAGAAATATAGAACGGATCTGCCTCACGCGTGGCAACCGTATCATATTCCTCCTCCATCCATGCGAACGAATACTCCGGAAACATCTGACAGCCCCTCGGCGCGATCGTATTGCTTCCGACGATCAGCTCCAGCGGACGGATCACGATCGGCAGCTTTTCACAGATGGCATCGAACGCCTTCGCACGGCGCATGATGATCGGCTCGTCCTCGGTCGCCCGATAGCTCTCCGTCACGATCTCTGCGCGGTCTGCCTCAATGACCGGCATCTCGGCAAACAGATGCTCGATCAGCTTCGGTATACGGGGAGATTTCTCGATCTCTCCGTCAAAATACGTTTTCGACATACTCAGTTCCTCCACATTTTCTAAGGACAGTCTTTCCCCTGTCTGATATACGATTCCTACTGTATCTGAGTATAGCATAAGATAAAAGAAAAAACCACATTTATTTGCATTATTTTTGTGGTTTTTTCTTGGTTATTGTTGTTTTTGTTCAGTTGTCAGTTCTTTTTGCCGTGCTCCCTGTCGTACTTTGAGATCAGCATCGTCCGCACCCACTGCGGATCATTGCGGTACTGCTGCTGCACGTAGCTCGTATACTCCTGTCTTGTCATGTCTTTGATCTTTTTCTTGTTTGTCACGATATCCTTCCTCTTTTCGTTTATTGGCTGACGTTTTTCTGCAGCTTCCGAAGCAGCGCATTCAGACGCTCCTCCGCCTGCACCTCGTCATATTCCTCCAGCATACGGATCACCTCCTGCACCAGCATCAGCAGATAATTGCCGATCTTATAGTGCGTCAGATCCTCCAGCTTTGTGATCGCTTCCTTGCGCTTAAAATTCCGCAGATCCTCGGCGGCAGCCTGCAGCCGCTCCGGTATCTCGCTCTCCGTGATCGGCAGCGCGTTTTCTCTTTTACCGGAAAGCATGCGCTGATCCATGAAATCGAGCACCCGTCCGAGCATCTCCTGTGCACTCTCAACATTGTTCTGCTTGAGCTTGATCACCACATTTCTGACCCGACCGGACAGCTCCTCGTCGATCTGGTAATTCATCACCTCATCCGCCTTGGCGAGCGCCTGCTTCACATGACCGGTCTGCAGATCACGCTGTATATCCTGCACATGCGCATACAGCTCCTCATCTCCCATCGGGATCACACCGCTCCGCTTGAGGACACGCTCGATACGCTCATTCAGATCCTCCGGATTGAACGGCTTGGTTATGTAATCCATGATCCCCAGTCGGGCACCGTCAATGACGGTTGATTTATCTTTATTCGCAGTCAGAAAGATCACCGGAACCGTCACTCCGTTTTTCTGCGCGCGGATCTCCTCCAGTGTTTCAACACCATCCATGATCGGCATTTCTACGTCCAGCAAAATAAGATCAACGGTCTCACGATACAGATACTTGATGGCTCTGCGGCCGGAGATGATCGGTATGACCTCGTATTTTGCCTTCAGCTCCTGCTCGATCGTTGCGAGATTCACCGTACTGTCATCGATCGCAAGTATTTTCAATTTCTCCATGATTCACTGTCTCCTAGCGTAATCGCCGTAGGATCACCTGCGGCGGTTCCTAAAAATGCGCGCAGTATATCCTCAGCGGCATCATCCTCATACATTTTAAGCCTATTTCGCGTTTCTTTCAAGCATTCCCGCACACTTTTTTCAATATTTTCAGACAAAAGCGCTTCTGTCTTTGCCGCAGCGTCCTTCCGGCGGAAATTTTCGACATCGGAAAGGATCTCCTGCAGCCGTTCGCGCACGGTCGTCGGATCTGCCAACTGCCCCTCTGCCGTCACCTGCTCCTGCTCCGTCAGCCGTCCGTGCGCGCGCAGCACACGTCCGATCTCACCGAGCAGACAGCCGTATTCGCTGAGCAGCCGCTCCACGTCATCACGTATCCGTGCCGCATTTCCCTCCTTTGCCGCAAGCTCATGGCTCTGTGCAAGCTCCGCGAACTCATACGCTCCGATATTTGCGGAAGCACTCTTTAAGCCGTGCACCTCGATCGCATAGCTTTTCAGCTCCTGTTCGGCTGCCAGTCTGCGAAGCAGCGCCGTTTTCGGCTCACCGTCCATCCAGTAAAGCTCCAGAAGCTCCAGATAATCCTCGATGCTCCCGCTGTGCGCACGCAGCACACGTCCGATGTCCACGCCCGACATATACAGCTCCGTTTCCGCTGCCCTTACGAGCTTTTCTGACGTTTCCGGTTCTCCCTCCACGCTCTGCCGTCGCTCCGCTCCGATCCAGCGGCACAGCATCCGGTGCAGCTCGTCCTTGTCGATCGGCTTTGCGATGAAATCTTGAAAGCCGCTGCTCAGGAACATTTCACACGCGTGATTATACGCATTGGCAGACAGCGCGATGATGACCGGTGCCGTGCCGTTTTCCCCGCACTCGCAACGGATATGCTCCGTCGTTTCGATGCCGTCCATTTCCGGCATCATGTGATCCATGAGGATCATGTCGTAGCGGTTTTTCTGCACCAGTCCGATCGCCTGCGCACCGCTTTTTGCCTCGTCCACAAGGAAGTGATACGGCTCCAGTGCGCCGCACGCCACCTTACGGTTGATCTTGTTATCGTCAACGACGAGCACACGGTAATCCGGCACGATAAATGCCTGCTCCAGCCGCTCCCGCACGTCATTTTTCTGCCACGGCTGCTGTGCGATCGTGCGCGCGTCAGCCACCCGCTGCGGCAGACAGACCGTAAAGACCGTGCCCGCACCGACCGTGCTCGTTACATCGACCGTGCCCTCCATGAGATCGACAAACCGACGCGCCAGCGCGATGCCAAGCCCGATGCTCTCCAGATTCTGCTCTTTCCTGCCCTCCATCGGCTGAAAACGGTCAAAGATCCCGTCAAGCTCCTCCGGCGAAAAACCGCATCCGGTGTCCTCAAAACGAAAGACTAACACGACATGTTCCCCATCCGTCTGACGCGCGTTCACACCCACCTTCAGATAACCGCGCTTCGTGTGCTGCATGGAGAAAAATAAAAAGCCCGTGATCATCTGCCGGATACGCGCCGGATCACCGATCAGACGGCAGGGCATATCTTTTGAGAGTTCCTTACGGAGCTGCAGACCTCTGGAAGCTGCCGTGACCTTGGAAAGATGCAGTGTTTCCTCCAAAAGCTGCTCCGTGCCGTACTCCTCCTGCGAAAGCTCCATCTGTCCGTTTTCGATCCTTGACAGGCTTAACAGGTCATCAATGACCGCAAGCAGATTGGAGGATGCCGCCTTAATGTCAGACGCAAAATCATAGACCTTCCGTCCGCGGCTCTCCTCGATGATCAGCTCCGAAAGACCTACGATGGCATTCATCGGCGTGCGTATCTCGTGCGAGATATTTGTAAGGAAATCGCTTTTCATGCGTTCGGCATGGCGCGCCTCCTCTTTTGCGGCTTCTGCCTCTTTGCGAGCGGCTGCAAGCTCCTCCGCGTATGGATACTCCTGTCGGATGTCACGATCGCCGAAAAATCTCCAGATAAAAAGATCCGCAAGCAGCATTCCGGTCGCACCCCAGAGATCATATGCTCCCGCTCCTGCCTGTGCAAAAAATAACAGCTCCGCTCCGTAGGATGCAAACAGCACGGCTGTCATCCCCGCCATCTGTCTGCGCGCCCCTGCGCAATACTCATTCCTAAAATAACGAACAAGCAGCAAGACCGAAAGCACGACCGGCAGGATCACGCAGCCTGCCGTGATGAATATGCCAAGCTCTCCGCCCCGATAGCTCAGCCGTCTGCCGTCATACTGCACATCCCGAAAGACCAGCTCATGCCAATGACTTGTCCAAACGGCGGCGAGCAGCGCGAGCGCATACAGCAGCCCATAGACCGCAGGCAGGGCGGACGCGTGGTCTGTCACGCGGTAATAAAAAAACAGGCACAGAAAATATCCCATGAACAGCAACGCTCCGCACTGCATCTGCCGTGCCAGAAAGACTGCTTCCACGCCGGATGCCGACAGCTCAAGCAGATAACCCGCGCCTGCAGCAAGCGTCATACAGGCATATGCGCGCACGGCATTCTCCGCGCGCGTGCCCTGTCCGCAATTTTTGAAAAACAGCGTGAATATTGTGATAAAAAAAACTATCCACTGTACGATCAGCCCGATCATCTGTCTGGTTTCTCCTTTTCTTTTTTCATGCAGCTTCTGCACCATTTATCTGCTGCGACTATTCTATCACTTATTATACTTATTATATGCAAAGCGGCTGCGACTTTCAACCGGTTTTAACTGGCATGGTCATTTTGATAAAAAGTGGCTATTTTCATCTAGCCAGTTGTGTTTTATCATTCGTAGCAGTTCAAAAAAGTGACCGCATCCGGTCACGGAAAAGAGGAAAAGCTATGAATACACTGAATACTTCAACCAAGAAATGGGTCACTGCTGCGCTGTTCGCCGCGCTGACCTGCGTCTGCACCATGATCATCAAGATCCCGACCCCGACCGGCGGCTACATCCACCCCGGTGACGGCATGGTACTTCTGTGCGGTCTGATCCTCGGTCCTTCGATGGGCGCGCTCGCAGCCGGTATCGGTTCCATGCTCTCAGATCTTTTTTCCGGTTATCTGACATGGGTACCCGCAACGTTCGTGATCAAGGCGCTCACCGCAATGGTCGCAGGCTTCCTGTTCCGAAAGACAAAGAACGCTCTTTCCGGCAAGACGAACACCCTTCGCGTGATCCTCGGCGGACTGGTCGGCGAAGCACTGATGGTGTTCGGTTATTTCTTATTTGAAGTCGGTCTGAACGCTGCCGCAAACGGCGGACTGACCAAGGCTGCACTCGCAGGCGGCATCGCTTATTCTGCTGCCGGAGTTCCCGCCAACATGCTTCAGGGCATCACCGGCATCGTCATCGCATGCCTGCTGCTGCCGCTGCTCTGCAAGATCCCTGACGTACGCGTCTGGATGCACGGCAACGACAGCGTGAACGCCTAACGTGCGTTCCTGACACATTTTTCTATGTATTTTTTGTGTTTTTCGCTCATAACGGTGTAAAATGGTGTATACTGTAAAGAGCTTCGGAGAACGGCAGATGCCGCCCGACGAAATTAAACAAAAGGAGAACTACGATTTATGAGTCAGGCAAAAGTAGACCGGCGCAAGCAGGAAAAGGCACACCGCAAGCAGACCATGCGCCGTGAAAAGCTCGAACGTACACTGGCATGGATCATCGTTGCCGTGATCGCCGCTGCGATCTGTGTCTGGATCGCATATTCTTTCATGGGACGGAACAGCAGCTCGTCCACCGCGGATGAAAGCTCTGCCGTAACGGTAAATACCGATGCGATCGATGATTACTTAGACGGTCTTGACAGTGAGGAATAACACCCGACGGATCAGAGATCTAAAAAACGAAAGACAGGAAGCCCGACATGCCATCCTACCGCATGACCGGCTTCCTGTTTTTTGTCAATTTTTAGGTTATATGTAGAAAATAAAAACCCCCGAACCCGCTGCTTATCAGCGTTCCCGAGGATTCTTTAAGAGCGATAGACGGGGCTCGAACCCGCGGTCTCGACCTTGGCAAGGTCGCGCGTTACCAACTACGCCACTATCGCATGTGCTGTTGTTTTCTGTGCTGTTCCTTAGCACGAATATTATATTACCTCATGGCATATAAAAAGTCAAGCATAATTTTCAAATTTTTTCAAATTTTTTTAACATTTCCGTCAATGCCCCAAAATACGCGGTCGTAACGGTCATTTGGCAGTCATGTTTTCTTTCATATTACTTCGCCCGCTCTCATATATTAAACCAAACACGCAAAGGAGGTTCGCTCTTATGAGCCGGCAAACGAAAATCCTCGTCCTGCATATGAAGGAGCTTCTGTACACGGCAGTCTTTGCCGTGCTGGGTATCATACTCGTGATCGTGCTCGTCGTCATGTTCTCTGCAGAGCACAGACAACCGTCCGTCGAAACGGCTGCCGCATACACGGCAGGTGTCTACACGTCCTCCATCGACTTTCAGAACCGCAGTGTGGATGTTGCGGTCACGGTAGACAAAGACCGCATCACAGACATCGCACTCATCACACCGTCCGACAGCATCACCGTGATGTACCCGCTGATGGAGCCAACCATCGACCGTCTGCGCGAGCAGATCCTGACGCAGCAGTCGCTCACGGATATCAGTTGTGAGTCGGAAAACCAGTATACCTCTGCCGTCCTGCTCCAAGCCATCGAGCAGGCACTGCAAAAGGCAGCCCCGTCAGACTGACCGACGGGGCTTTTTTATGTTTTTTATTATTTTTTCATCATATTTACAAACCATTTGCCGGAAGCAGAAAGGTCTGCGGATTTCCAACCGGATGTTTTCGTACAGCTTGATCTTAGGAGTGACGAGGTTTCTGCCTTGTTCGACAGGTTCCAGATACAACTGCTGACCTTGTACTGATTGAGCAGCTTCATCCATTTCGCCGCCTCGGTCTTGTTCAGCGCGCCGGAGCCGGACGAATCACAGATGCCGTATTCGCTGACGAATACCGGAAGCCCTGCCTTCAGCGCGCGCTCCAGCTTCTCTCTCAGCTCCGCATGATGTGTGTTCGCATAAAAATGGAACGTATACATCAGATCCTCATAACCCTTGATCGGTGCAGCCGCCGCCTGATCGACATCCTGACTCCACGTCGGCGTGCCGACGAGGATGATACCGTCCGCGTCGTAGCTTCGGATCGTGCGGATCACGGACTTTGCGTACGACTTCACGTCCGACCACGACGTACCGCCGTTCGGCTCATTACAGATTTCATAGATCACATGATCTGCATCTGCATAACGCTTTGCCATCGCCTTGAAAAAGCTCTTTGCCTGCTTCTGATAGGTCTTTGGATTGCCTTCACTGAGCACATGCCAGTCAATGATGACATACATGCCAAGCTCACCTGCCGCATCCACCGCCTGACAGACCAGCTTTTTCAATGCCTTTTGATTGTCTGCATCGCCGGTACAGTAGCCGTTGTATTCTGACGTGTACATCGCAAGGCGCACCACCTGCACACCCCATTTGTCACGCATGGTCTTAAATGCCTTTTTATTCGCATACTGCCCGAACCATGACAGTCCGTGCGTGCTGACACCCTTGAGCTGTACGGCTTTGCCGTTTTCCCCGACGAGCTGTCCGTCCTGCACGGACAGCCTGCCGTACGTTTCCACCGGAGTCTTTTTGGCTGCTGCCGCAGGTACCGGCACTGCCGCGAGCGTCAGCGTTAAGATCAGAATGGAAAAAAAGCGCAGCCTGCCAAGCATCGTTCCTTTTTTCCGTATATTTTGCATAAAAGCCTCCTTAACGGATCTGTCCGTTTCCTCGGATCACGTATTTGTAGCTGCAAAGCTCATCCAGTCCCATCGGTCCTCTGGCATGGAGCTTCTGCGTGGAAATACCCATCTCACAGCCCAGTCCGAACTCTCCGCCATCCGTAAAGCGCGTCGATGCATTGACATAAACAGCCGCCGAATCGACCTGCCGCGTAAACTGCTCCGCATGTGCGGCATTCTGTGTCAGGATCGACTCACTGTGTCCGGTCGAATGCGCTGCGATATGCGCGATCGCATCCTCCACACCGTTCACGACCCGAACCGCGAGGATATAATCCAAAAATTCCGTGTCAAAATCCTGTGCTCCCGCAGGTGTACCGTCGATCACGCGTGCCGCGCGCTCATCAAGCCGAAGCTCGACCGGCTGCTTTCCTGCCTTTTCACGCTCCGTGGTCAGGCGCTCCTTTAATATCGGGAGGAAGGTATCTGCCACTGCTTCATCCACCAGACAGACCTCTGCCGCATTGCAGACGCTCGGTCTGCTCGTCTTGGCATTGTCCACGATCGCCGCTGCCTGCGCCAGATCCGCATCCGCATCCACGTAAATGTGACAGATTCCGGTGCCGGTCTGGATACAGGGCACCTTGGCATTTTCCACGCACGCACGGATCAGTCCTGCCCCGCCGCGCGGGATCAGAAGATCTACATATCCGACTGCCGCCATCAGCGCATTTGCGCTGTCGTGTGTGGTATCCTCGATCAGACTGACGGCATCCATCGGCAGCTTCTTCTGCGCGAGTCCCTGCTTTAACGCATGAACGATCGCTGCACTGCTCCGCCATGCTTCCTTTCCGCAGCGCAGGATGCAGGCGTTTCCGCTCTTGACCGCGAGCGCGGCTGCGTCACTCGTCACGTTCGGGCGGCTCTCATAGATGATCGCCACGACACCGAGCGGACAGCCTACGCGGTCGATCTGCAGTCCATTCGGGCATGTATGGCTGTAACGGACTTTTCCGACCGGATCCGGCAGCTCCGCTACCTGACGGATCCCCTCTGCCATCGCTTCGATCCGTTCCTCCGTCAGACGCAGACGATCCTTCATCACCTCTGAGATTTTGCCGTCTGCCGCGGCAAGATCCGCCTCATTCGCGATCAGTATCGCGTTTTTTTCGGACAGCAGCCAGTCTGCCATCGCATGAAGTGCTGCATTTTTTTGTTGTGTATCTGCCTGCGCCATCTGCACCTTGGCGTTTCGCGCAGCCTCCAAGATCTCCTGTGTTGTCATTGTATTTCCTCCTATCGTTGTCATTATCATTGTTATTGTAAAAAATATGACCGTACCTCTCCGATCAGATAGAGTGAGCCAAAGATCACGCACCGCTGCGTTTTTGGCATTTTTTTGATCAGCTCCATCATCTGATCCATACCGCCGCACACCTTAGCATCGCCGCCCATGTCACGGATACAGCGGCACAGCCGTCCGGCATCCAGCGCACGCGCACTGTCCGGAGTCAGCGTGTAAATGCGCTTTGCGAGCGGAAGGATCTGCCGGAGCATCGCTTCATAATCCTTCTCAGCCATCACGCCCATGAAAAACGTGTAGCCGTCCGCATCCTCCATCGCACGAAGGCTCTCTGCCAGCGCCGTGACACCGTGCACATTGTGTGCACCGTCCAAAAGCACCCACGGCTGCTCTGACACAAGCTCCATCCGCCCTGCCCAGCGCGCCTGACGGATGCCTGCACGGATGACCTCCGGCGTAAGAGCCGGAAATGCGAGTGTTGCCAAAAGCTCCGCCGCCTCGATCGCTGCGGCTGCGTTTTTTCTCTGATACAGCCCGCACATACCGACCTCGTACCGTGTTCCGTGATAGGTATCCTGCCGATCCAGTGTACCGCTGATGCGGTATGGGATGTGAAGCTGTTCTGCGCGCTGCAAAAATACATCCATCGCTGCCGCATCCTGCTCCATAAAGACCGCGTGTGTGCCTTTTTTTAAGATGCCTGCTTTCTCCGCTGCGATCTCCGGTATCGTTGTGCCGAGATACTCCGTGTGCTCCAGTCCGATGCCGGTGATCACGGAAACGAGCGGTGCATCAATGCTGTTCGTCGAATCAAGCCTGCCGCCCATGCCGGTCTCCAGTATAACGACATCCGGCTGCTGCTCCTTATAATACAGCAGTGCGATCGCATAGCACAGATCAAACATCGTCGGTGCAATGCCGCGCGTCACCATAAGCACGGCTGCCGCCGCCAGCACGCGCCGCCCCAGCCGGAGGAGCGCTCCATCCGAGATCATCGTATGCCCGATCCGTATGCGCTCGTGAAACGTTGTGAGATGCGGCGAGGTAAATAAACCGACCCGAAGCCCACCCTGCACGCAGATCTCATGCAGGAACGCCGCGACAGAGCCTTTTCCGTTCGTTCCCGCAATGTGGATCATGCGCAGGGAACGCTGCGGATCACCGAGCAGCTCACAGAGCGCCGTACTGCATACCACGCCGGACTCGTTTCCAAAGCGCCGCGCGGCACAGATCCTTTCCGTCAGCGCTTGGACATCCATCGCATCTGCCGCCACATAGCAGCCGTTCTCCGTCACGACAAGCTCCAGCCGCTGATCCGTCGGCTCCAGACATGTGCTGAGCCGCTCGGACATCTGGCAGGAAAACGCTGCCCCGATCCGCACATGCGCGGGATGCTCCGCAAAATAGCGGTCATAATAGCCCTTGCCGTAGCCGAGCCGTCCGCCGTCCGGCGAAAAGCCCGCCAGCGGTACGATCACCGGTGCGCCGCGCCAGTCTGCGGGCGGCTCCTTCCCAGACGGCTCCATCACGCCAAACGCGCCCTCCGACAGCTCCTGCCAGCTCCTGACCTCATAAAAATCCATCCGGCTCTCGTCTGATCCGGTGTCTACCCGCGGGAACGCCAGCCGTCTGCCTGCTGCCCACAGCCGCTCACAGAGCGGTCGGATATCCGCCTCCTGCGGCAGCGGTGCATAACAATAAATGCATGTCGCACGCTGCAGAAGCTCCTGCTCCCACAGCCGCTCACAGAGCGCTTTGCTGTACTGCGCCCGCTCCTGTGCGGTCAGTGCGCGCCGCGCCGAAAGGAGCTGTGCACGCAGCTTTCTTTTTTCCTGTATCTGTTCTGTCATATCCGCTCCCATCAGTCCATGAAAGTATCCTTATCATTATCTTTATCGAACTCAAACGCATGCTGCGAATGTGCATGGACACGCGTGCGCATCCACTCCGGCAGTGCACACAGCCGGTCGAGCAGCAGGCTCAGATACCGGAGCAGCGGCTCCGTCAGCATCGCAAAGATCAGAAGGAGCATCGCACACTGCTTGGAAATGCTGCTGATCGCGAACAGGTGACTGATCTCGATCACGCAGAACAGCCAGCCCGCGATCACGCCGATCAGCATGACCCAGTGTCCCTTTGTCATCGGCGAAGCGATGCGGTAGAGGATCATAAATCCGACGATCGCGACAACGATCGTACATGCCGTGGACACATCCGCTTCATTCACGGAAAACTCCCGACAGAATAAAACGAGTGCACTCACGACGAGAAAGTCCGTCAGACCCGCAGGCAATGCCTTTTTGATGACCTTGGACAAAAACCGTCCCTGTATCTTCTGCCGGTTCGGCTCTAACGACATGATAAAGCCCGGTATACCGATCGTAAACATGCTGATCAGTGAGATCTGCGCAGGCTCTAACGGATATTCGAGCACCATGAACATCGAAAACAGCGACAGCAGCATCGAGAATATGTTTTTCACGAGGAACAGTGATGCCGTCCGCTCGATATTATTGACCACGCGCCGTCCTTCCGCAACGACCGCAGGCATCCTCGAAAAATCAGAATCCATCAGCACGAGCTGTGCCACCTGCGACGCTGCCTCACTGCCGGATGCCATCGCGATACTGCAGTCGGCATCCTTTAAGGCGAGCACGTCATTCACGCCGTCACCGGTCATCGCCACGGTCTCTCCCTTCGCCTGCATCGCGTGTACGAGCGCACGCTTCTGGTCGGGAGTCACCCTGCCGAATACCACATATTTCGTTGCAGCGTTCGCAAGATCCGCCGGTGTGCGAAGCGTTGATGCGTCGATATAGCGTCCGGCATTCGCGATGCCTGCCTGCGCCGCCACCTCAGATACCGTCACCGGATTGTCACCCGAAATGACGCGCACCTGCACACCCTGCCGCGCGAAATACGAAAACGTCTCCTTCGCACCCTTTCGGATCGGATTGGACAGCAGCACATAGGCGAGCGTCTGCGCCTTTGCCGTCAGTGCACCGCCGTCCAGCGTGCCATCATACGCGGCAAAAACAAGCACACGATAGCCTGCGCGTGCATGCTCCTGTATCACCGCTTCCTGCGCCGCATAATCCGAACGGAGCACAAATTCCGGTGCGCCGAGCACGAAGCTCTGCCCCGACAGCTTTGCGCCCGAATACTTAGTCTTGGACGAAAAGCCCTGCACCAGCTCTGCACGGACGGAGGTTTTGGTTTCCTTATAATATTCCTGCAGTGCCTCCATCGTGATATTATCCGCCGCCTGCGCATGTGCGAACGCCGCCAGCCATTCGCCGGTCTCCCGACCCGCAAAGGTATCCGCCAGCGGGAGCACCTCATGCACACGCATATCCGGCTCCGTGATCGTTCCGGTCTTGTCCACGCACAGCACATCGACACGCGCCAGCGTTTCAATACATTTCATGTCATGGATCAATACCTGTCTGGTCGCAAGACGCGTCGCACTGACCGCCATCGCCACCGTTGCCATCAGATACAGACCCTCCGGTATCATGCCGATCACGGATGCCACCATGCCGGTGACACTGCTTTTTAAGTCATTTCCGCTGATGACATACTGCTGGATGAACAGCGTGATGCCGATCGGAATGATGAGGATGCCGACGATCCGCACCAGCCGGTCGAGCGCACGGATCATTTCGGACTGCTCGCCCTCGCTTGACTTGGTCGCCTGCAGCGTCAGTCGTGAAATATACGAATCTGCGCCGACGTGCTCCAGTCTGGCGATACACTCACCGGACACGATAAAGCTGCCGGACAGCAGATCATCACCGGCACGCTTTACGATCTCATCGGATTCACCGGTCAGCAGGGATTCGTTCACGGAAACACTGCCGCGCTGTACGACTGCATCTGCGGGGATCTGACAGCCCGCAGACAGAATGACCATGTCACCAAGCACCAGCTCCTCTGCGTCGCATTCCGTCCGGACACCGTCACGGATGACCGGCACGCGTGCGCGTCCGACCAGTGTCAGCTCATCGAGCACCTTTTTCGCATGAAGCTCCTGCACGATGCCAATCACGGAATTTGCCGTGATCACGAGTAAGAACGTAAGATCCCGAAACGAGCCGACCACGATGAGCAGTACGGCAAGCACGAAAAAGATCGCGTTAAAATATGTAAAAATGTTTTCCTTTATGATATCAGCGGTCGTCTTGGTCGCCGAGGAAACAGCCCGATTGTACTGTCCTTCCTCCATGCGCGCCTGCACCTGCTCCTGCGTTAGCCCCACCATCGGGTCACTGTCGTATCCGACCGCCTGCTGTAATTCCTGCAAAAATAAGCCCCCTTCCATAATGATTTATTATAAGTTCGCCGCACAAAAAAAGCAAGGAAATCCGTCCGTTCATGACCGATCTCCCTGCTGTTTTTTTACAGAATTTTTTCCTATCCTTCTATACGACTAAGATCACGCCGCCGTCACTCGCGTATAAAGAGCTGACACCCGCCGTATCTAAGATCAGTATCTTTTTGAAGGCTGCCAGCTTTTCAATGTATTCCTTCACGCGCTGTGCCCGTTCCGGACAGTTGCAGTGTGAAATGGCGAGCACCTTTTCCTCACAGTTTTTGGTCACCGTGAGCATCTTATTTACCATATGCTCCAACGCCTTGTTCATGCCGCGCGCCTGTCCGAGCTGCTGGATGGTACCGATGTCCGTCGATCCCATCACAGGCTTGATGTTCAGCGCCGTTGCGACCATTGCCTTCAGATTGCTGAGTCTGCCGTTCTTTCGCAGTGACTCCAGCGTTTCCAGTACAAAAAAGGTGTTCATCTCGGAAATATAACGCTCCACCTTCTCTACGATCTCCTCAAAGGGATCGCCCGCCTCCTCATATTCCTGCACCTTCATACCGATCAGTGTCTCGCCGACTGAGGCTGACTTGGAATCAAACACATAGATCTTTGTCCGAACCTCACCGTACTGCTCCATCATCTGCTCCTCGTAGAGCTGCTTTGCGAGCATGGCGCTGTTATATGAGCCGGAAAGCTGTGCCGACAGCGTCACCATGTAGACATGCTCCGGCTGTTCGCCGAATGCCTCCATGAAGGCTGCCGGTGCCGGACATGAGGATTTCGGACAATGCGGACTCGCCTTGACTCTCCGTAAAAAATCTGCCTGATCGAACGTTTCATCGTCGCGGATCTGGTATCCGTCCACATCCAGCGTCAATGCCACATTGGCAAAATGCCCGTCCTGCTTCAGGCTGTCAGTCAGCTCTCCGCAGCTATCAATAATGATCCTGTAACTCATGGTGCTCCTCCTGTTATCCGGCTGTCTTTTGAATGACATTTTTTACATAAATACGACATGTGGTTTTCATTACTACATAACAGTAACACAAATATTTTCTTTTGAAAAGGGGTTTTCCGGTATTTCTGAAAAAATTTTACAGCTCCTCTGCCACAAAGCAGATCGTCAGAATGTTCTGATCCCGATCCACCAGATAATAGATGCCGGAAATGCCCTCACAGTAATCCGCAAAGTGCTGCTCATCGATCAGATATATCTGCGCTCGCTCGAATGCCGCCGCGTCGCCGAATTTGAGCGAAAGCTCCGGCTCACCGTCCGCACAGGCACTGCGGAGACGCGCGCCGACGGTATCCGCCTCCCAGTTTTCAAAATAGCAGTCCGTCCGCACAAAATAATTGTCCCGCGTCTGCGTGCACTCCGGCAGCGGGAAATCCACGAGCGGCTCATGGTTTTTCGCAAGCTCCTCCGACGTGATGTTCAGATAGCCGTAATTGATGCCGCTGTACGCATCGGAGAACTCCTCTCCGCCTGCTTCATCCGATACCTCTGCATTGCCCCATGTGACATCCATATAATAATACGCATCATCCAGTCTGACCAGATTCCACGCGTGCGGCTGTCTGCGCGCATTTCCGACAACGACGGCGCTCTCCACGCCTGCCTGCTGCAAAAGATACTGCGCCGCGCACGCATAGCCCTGACAGACCGTTTTCTGTTCAAGGAACACGCTTAAAATATTCTGATTATTTTCTGCGGACAGATCGTAGGACACATCCCCGATCAGACGCTCGTAAACGAGCTTTGTTTTCTCATAGTCCGTTTCACACGCCGAAAGCTCCTGCACATACCGGTCGATCTGCGGCTGCATCTTTTTCTGATAGTCCGCAACCTCCTCCGGCGTATAGCTGTAAACCGCCTCAAAGCTGACCGCATAGGGATTTCCAAACAGCGTCACCACGCTGTAAGAACAGCTATCCACCCAGAAGATCTCCCCGTGATCGGCGCAGATGGCATTGTAGCAGATCTGCACGGCATCCGCATCCGTCGTAGAGAGCCGCACGCTGTCCTTCATGTTTAAGATCGCATCCAGCATCTGATCGTAGACCGTCTGATATTCTTCATCCAGCGTGTTATGCGCATACCGATCCGCAGAGATGCACACTGCCTCCTCTGCCCTGCCAAGCTCCGCAAGGCACATGACATCACTGACCACTTCTCTGCCGTCGTATGTGAAAAAGATGATAACGGCTGCCGCCGCAACTCCAAGGATATTGCTGAGCCATCCATGTTTTTTTCTCATTTGTCACTCCTCTGTATCAGATAAATATGGTATAATATTGTAAGTATTTTCAAAAAAGGGGAACGCACCGCTATGAAAGCATTCTATATCAAAGACCACCGTCAGTTCATGAACCACCTGCTGCGCAGTGAGCTGTTCGACCATTTCCTGCTCACAGAAGCCAGCATCCACGGCGCAGTGACCTATGAGATCGACGGTCACATCAACCGTGATTTTTTTGACAGCGCGGAAATTGAAGCGCTCACCGCAGACGGCAGCTCCTATCTGCCCTTTGCAAAGCTCCGTCCGGTATGCTACGAGCTGATCCGCGGCACGCATACGCCGCTCTATCTGAAATTCGTCTTTCTGCTCTCACCGAAAAATGCCGAAAATACCATCGCCGCAGCCGAGACCACGCTGACCGCGCAGGATATTACCGGTATTTTCCTAAACCTGACCTTCCGCGACGGCTCAATGGTGCTGACGACCGGTGTGTCATACCGTACCTTTCTGCCCGACCGCTCGTTCGACAATGCGTGGGATGCGCTCGCCGCACGATTTTTGTCTGCACACGGCATCGATTTTGACGTGCCCTAGTCCTCCGGCTCTCCGATGCCGGACAGCCAGAGCAGACTGCCCGCGAACACGCAAAGGTCTGACAGGTTAAAAACGACATTTTTCAGCCGCTCGAACGGTCTGCCCGCATGGATCGTAAAATAATCCGTGACGTAGCCCTTTTTCATCCGATCCGAAAGATTTGACAGTCCGCCGCCGATCAGGAGCGCCAATCCGCACCGCACGCGTGCGGATCTTTTTGCAGGACTGCCGAAAAGCAATGTTCCTGCCGCCACACCGAGCAGACCACTGTTGAATGACAGCAGCAGGTTCGGATGGTTCTCCAGCGCGCCGAGCGCCGCACCGTGATTGTGCAGAAGCTCCAGCACGATCTTCCCATGAAACAATTCCTTCTTTTTCCCATCCTTCAACCGCCGCTCCGCGACCTCCTTCAATACGCCGTCACCCGCCGTCACCGCTGCGATGACGCCGAGCGCACGTTTTTTTGAGTGTTTCATATGATCTGTATACTCCGTTTCCCGTAAGTTTCCGTTAATGATTTACTGTTTCATTGTTTTCCACGATCTGATTCAGATCATAGAGCATGACCTCGTTCTGTTTCGCATCGGCAATGATCTTTTCATCAAAACCGTTTTCTGAAAACAGTGCATAATGAAAATTTGCAGCCTTCTTTTGCGGTGTCAGCTTTGCAAGTGTATCAAGATATTCACCGTAGGTAAACCGTTCTTTCTTAAACTTGCACTCACCGACCAAATATTCCGTTCCGCTTTGATCAATCGCCAAAAGGTCAATTTCCGTGTTTGCCGTTCGCAGCCCGCTTTCTGTTTTTGTATCTCTGACCGTTGTATTTCCTGTCCACCGTCCCATCCTTGTAAAGCGGAACGGCAAGGCATGTTTTTTTTGCAGTTCACGGACAAATTCACGGCATACATCCTCAAAGGTAAAGGCTGCAAATTCGTGCAGCGCCGGTTCTACGATATACTCATAAACACCCTCTACATCACCGTCCTCAAGCTGCGAGAAATTGGTGAGTCCGAACGCATACCAAAAGCGGAAAAAATTGTCGGTCAGCCGGTAGGTTCCCCTGCTGCCGTTTGCCTGCTCTTTGAGCTTTGCATCTACCGAAAATTCCCGTTCCACGATACCAAGCTCGATCAGATTTTTCAGATAGACGCTTGTTTTTGAAGTATCCTCCACGAGAGATTTCTGACTGATATTGTTCAGAGTTGTATTGCCGAGTGCAACGGCTTCAATGATTGAGTTATAGATTGGCGTTTCACGAAGCTCCTGATGAAGCAGAAATTCTACTTCGCTGTAGAGAATACAGCCTTTCGTCAGGATATTCTGCCTGATATTCTCAGCAACAGACCGCTTTGGATCCCATTGTCTGAGGTAATGCGGAATACCGCCGAGCACAGAGTAGGCGATCACCTTGTCACGGGGCGTGTATTCGGGAAAGAATTTCACCGCATCGTAAAAACCCATCTCTTTCATTTTGTAAATACCGGTTGCTCTGCCGTAAAGGGGATTTTTCTCTGCAAGGAGATCCTTTTCAATAAAACTCATTGCACTTCCGCAAAGAACGATCATCACATTGGCATCCCGAAGCTCCGCATCCCAAAGGTTTTGCAGGATCGAAGGAATGCTTTTGTTCCCCTTACACATATATGGGAACTCGTCAATGACGATCAGCTTTTTACTTTCGCCATATGGCAGATCCAAAATCGCTCGAAACGCCTTTTCCCAATCAGCAAATTCAGTAATATAGTTTCGTGCCGGAATATTTTCCTTCAGCACCTGTTTTGAGAATTTTTGAAGCTGGACCCGATCAGTCGTCTGTGTACAGGAAAAGAATACATGCGGCTTGCCCTTGCAAAACTCACGCAGGGTTTCGGTTTTTCCAACGCGCCTTCTGCCGTAAAGAACAACGAGCTGACCGCCCGCTGTTTCATATTTATCATTCAGAAATTTCAGCTCCGTTTCCCTGCCTATAAACATCAGAAGCACCTCCGATAATATCTAATCCAAATTTACCAAATCGTGATTAGGTATTATTATACCCAGAAACAGTGGGAAAATCAAGTGGTTTCTATAATATATTATTGTCATAATAACTGAAAGGGGGGGGTAACTCTGCGCTCAGAATTACCCCCTACATTCTCACGACTTACTCACTAACAGTTGTTCTATCGTGATCCTATCACTATTCATTTTTTCGCAAGAATTACAGAAGGTCAATCCACTCTGCCATGTTGTCTTTGTAGAACACATACGGTGTTCCTGCGAGAACCGCCGTACCGTCACCGCTCGTATATGCCTCGTAAGACTCTGCTGAATAATCACGGAAAGCATCCATATCAAATGAGGTTCCTGCCTCACCGTTAAATCCATCGTTGACTGCTGCGTAAGTAGCTGCACCTGCAACCGCACCAAGATGGATAACATCCCAAAGCATCATGTACGGACATACATAATCAAATGCGTTGTCATCAGCAGATGACGGCATGAAAGACTGCATCTCTGAAGGAAGTCCCAGACCTGTCAGTTTGATGCTGCTTGAGGAATTTTTCAGAACCTGACCAGCGGCTGCAATACCTACCGTCGTAGGAGAAATAATGCAGTCAACCTTGTTCTCAGCAACAAATGCGTTCGCCTGTGTCGTTGACTCTGTCAAGTCATCATTTCCGTACTTTTTATCCAGTTCAGGACTAACCTTGCCTGCATACATATCCTTACCCAGCTCGGTTTCCATGGCTGCAATCCAGCTATTCTGCACCGGCGTATCAATTGATGCCGAAAGAACACCAAGCACAATCTCATCGCCCGAATAACCTGCTAACTCTGATGCCACTGTCTCCTCCATTTTTCCGTCACCCGGATAGTCAACACCAAGTGTAATCAGAACGGCTGCCTGTACCAGATAAGAACCGATATCCTGTGTCTCCGCCTGATTGGTATGGCATACACGATACTCCGGATTAGCTTCAGAATCTACTGATACAATCGGAATACCGGCATCCTGCGCCTTCTTAAACACCTCATCATAACCGGCATCACCATTTGTAGATATTGTAATGGATGCAACCTTCTGTGTGATCAACTCATCCAGCATCTGCACCTGAGCTGCTACCGTGGTCTCAGCCGGAGAAGTATAAGCCGTCTTTTCACCCTTTGCCTCTAAATACTCTGAAAAGCCCTCATACATCAGATCGCCGAAAGAATTACCCGTTGACTTGAACATAAACACATGCGTTCCCTCCACCGAATCACTCGATGATGATGTGCTTGCAGAATCGCCTGCATTTGCATCCTTCGTGTTGTCAGATGACGAGCCACATCCGATCACGGATATCATCATTGCCGCGCTCAGTCCCAGTGCTACCAACTTTTTCCATTTTTTCATTTTCTTGTCCTCCTTGGTTTTTTTATCATAAATAGCAATCGCTATTTACTACGAAATATCATGCGCCAAACCGCGCCTTTGCCTTTTTTTCATCCTCCGCCTGTTCTGCCAGCCAGACTGCCGTCTGCTCCTTACATTTTCTCTGCACCGACGCAATCTTACTTTCTGCCTTTTTTATCTTTTCCGCCTTTGCGCCAGCATCCATGCTACTGTCCTTATTCCATGCCGCAATATCCGCTTTCAATGCTTTGACCTCTGCCGCTGTCCTTACATTCAGTGCCTCTACATTCTTATTTCCCTTGTAGATAAACCGCAGCTTCAAATCTGCCAAAAACTGCTTGTTTACATTCGGAATCAGTACGGCAACGATCAATATCAGACCGGTAACAATCTTACGGCTATTGGCATCTACGTTTAACAATCCCAGTGTATAGGTCAAAAATGCAAATATCAATGTCGCAATTACCGGACCATAGACTTTTCCTTTTCCGCCGTTCGTTGAGACACCACCCAACACGCAGATTGCGATTGCAGTCATCTCATAACCTGTACCCATGGTGGAGGATACGGAACCGCCCATGCGCCCAACAAAAAAGATAGATGCTACACCACACATCGCGCCCATAAAAATAAACACGAGCAATTTTGTTTTCTTTACATTGATGCCGGAATAATTCGCACATGTCGGATTATTTCCAATGATGTACAGCTTGCGTCCGAACTTGGATTTTTGTAGAATAAACACAAAAATCACTGCCATCACAAGAAACGCGATCAAATCAAGCGGGATTCCCACAACATCATTCCACGCAAGCGTCCGATAAAACTGCGGAAAGTTCTTTAGTACATTAACATCTAACACGATCTTAACGATACCCCGAAACAGCATGGAGGACGCTATTGTCGTAATAACCGCCGGCATTCCTACATACGCCACGAAAAATCCGTTGCACACACCACATGCAGCACCTGCCGCAATTCCTGCAATCACGGCAACCACCACCGGCAAACCCGCATCCATACTCAGTCCAGTCGCCATAGATGCAAAGATCATGGTCGATGCTGCCGATACATCAATATCTCCAAGCATCAATATCAGAATCATTCCAAGCACCAAAGGACAGACATCCATACCGGAATGGATAATGGACTGGATCGTCCCACCGGAAAAATACAGATTCGGCTTCGTTAGCATCAATACAATATTGATCAACAGCAATATGTATATCAATATCATTTCCCACGACACCAAAAATCTTGAAAGTTTGAAGCTCCGTTTAATCGCAAGATCATTTTCCGGTGCGCCTATCTTATTTTCTCCCTTCAAATCAATGCACTCCTTTCTTTCAATGCGCGTCTGGCAACCGAACGTTCCGTGAAAATATTCAATGCCACAGCCGCAATAATGATTGCCCCTTGTATCGCATCAGACCAGACACTCAGACCCGGAAGCAACGATATGAACTGTGTAATAATCGCCATTACAATAAAGCCAAGGAATACACCATCCACTTTGCCCTTACCGCCTGTATTACTCACACCACCAAGAATACAGATCGCGATCGCTGTCATCTCATAAGACTCACCGATGCTGTAACTACAGGTTGCATAGTTGGCGGTATAAAGCATTCCAGCAAAACCAGACAACATACCGCACAGCACCATTGCTAAAAAGATAACCCTTGCTTCCCGAATACCTGCCACCTGCGCAGACTGTCGGTTTGTACCGACTGCATAAATACGACGTCCTTTCGTTGTATAACCAAGAAAAATGGCTGCCAATACAAATACAAGCAGGGTAATCCACAAAATCATAGGAACATTTAATAATCTCCACGTTGCAAATTTCTGATAACTCTCCGTAAACTGATGCGGAAACCACCACTCTCCGCCGGAAAGCAGAAATGACAATCCCCGAAAAATGTACATAGTTCCTAATGTCGCAATCATTGGAACCATTTTGAAATATCCGACTAACAAGCCATTCAACGCTCCACAAAGCGCGCCGATCATCAGCGACAGCAATACCCATACAATTGCCGGAACAGTCGGATGATCCGCCATCAGCCGACAACATACCACACCGGTCAGCGACAATATTGAACCGATGGATATATCAATGCCACCTGTCAATATGATCATCATCTCACCGACAGCCAACAATCCATATACTGCATTGTTCTGCAGCATAGAAATAATGGCATCATAGGAGTACAACGACGGTGTGCGGAAATACGCCACTATAAGGAGCACGATCAGAGCCAGACACAATCCGAAGTTTCTGCTTTCTGTTAATTTGGATAAAAAAGATTTGTTTTTTGTTCCCATAATCAGCCTTCCTCTCCATCATTCGATTTTAATGAATGCTCTAAAATCATCTCCTGTGTCAGATCTCTGTTTTCCATCACTCCGGCAACCCGTCCATTTCTCATTACGACAACCCGGTCAGCCATACCAAGCACTTCCTGCATCTCGGACGATACCATGATGATCGCATAACCGCTCGCTGCCAATTCATTCATAATCTCATAAATCGAATATTTTGCTCCGACATCTATGCCCTTAGTCGGCTCATCCAAGATCAGAACCTTCAGATCCCGATTCAACAGCTTAGCAAATACAACCTTCTGCTGATTACCACCAGATAAGGATGAAGGCGGTGCAGAAATGTCACTTGCTTTCAGTTGTATCCTCTGACATAATTCAATCGCCTTTTCTACCTCCGCAGCCTCATCCAGCGCACCGTGCCGGATAAACTTCTCCATATTTGCAGACGACACGTTCTGGTAGATTGGAAGCTCATTGATCAGTCCTTGTGTCTGTCTATCTTCCGGCAACAGACCAATGCCTGCATGCAGGGCAACGCCCGGATTTTTAATTTTAATCTGTTTTCCTTCCAACTCGAAAGAGCCGCTGTCCGGATTCAGAATACCAAACAGATTCTGGCATACCTCTGTGCGACCAGCACCCACCAAACCTGTCAGCGCAAGTATCTCCCCTTTTCTGACATCAAATGACACATTCTTAAACAGACCTTCTTTTGAAATATCATTGACCCTAAATACAACATCACCGATCGTTGCAGTTTTTTTCGGGTACATGGCTGTCAGCTCACGACCAACCATATGCTTGATCAATTCCTCATTGGAGATCTTATCCACATCCCATACGCCCACATACTTTGAATCGCGGAATACTGTCACGCGTGTTGCCAACCGGTACATATCCTCAAACCGGTGTGTGATCAGAATAATTGACACTCCACTATCACGCAAACGCTCCGCTATCTGGTACAATTCCTCACACTCATTTTTTGACAGTGACGCTGTTGGCTCGTCCATAATCAGTATACGTGCATCACGCGACAATGCCTTTGCAATCTCTACTAGCTGCTGCTGTGCAACCGACAGTGAACTCATCGGCTTACTCACATCAATTTTATTGCTCAACGGGGCGATCAGTTCTTTTGCGCGCTTTGTCATCAGTTTCCAGTTATAGAGACCCAATTTATTCTTTATCTCCTGCCCCATGAAAATATTTTCTGTCACAGTCAAGTCAGGAAATGCCGTTACATGCTGGTAAATTGCTGCAATACCCAATTTTGCAGAATCCTCCGTGCTGCGTGGTGTCACCTTTTCACCCTCCAACAGCATCATTCCACTATCCGGCTGATGGACACCTGTGATCACCTTTATGAATGTAGATTTTCCTGCACCATTTTCACCCATCAGCGCATGAATCTCTCCTCTCCTCAACTGAAAGTGCACTCCACCGAGAGCCGTGACACCACCAAAGGTCTTTACAACATCTTTCAGTTCCAAGATACAATCACTCATCCTTAATCCCCTTTCTCCGTATTTTAGAGTTTCTTCTCCTCTCTGCATGCCCCCAGTATCATCATTTTTGTACGATAATTCAATATCTTTTTTGCTTATTTTACTATAAAAAATTGCGTTTTTGTTCTATTTGCCATTTTTTAGCGGCTATGCTATACTTTCTTTATCAAAAATGACCATTTGACTTTTTTGTCACGGAGGACTGCTATGCGTACACCAAATCGTTCTTTTCCAACTCGTTCACACAGGGAAGTTGTGAAAAATACATATATCGCAGAATCGTTTCCATTCTATATTAAGGAATTTGGATACAGTAGCGAAAAAAAATTGATCTTAGGAACCCAGAATAACTATAACGATTATTTGCTGCTCTATTCCATTGATGGAACAGCAAAATTTTCAAAATCCAAATACACCTACTACGTCCAGCAGCATTTCATCGTCGCATCAGCCTGCAATACACCGCTCACATTCACAATGGTGTCAAAGGAATGGCATTATTATTATTTTGTTATCAGTGGATCACATGCGAAATTGTTTTATAATCATGTGCGAACAAAAAACAATATGATCATGAACAATCCCTTTACCCAAATTTTGGACTATTTTATGGATATCTACGATATATTAACTGATGCGCGCCCTAGTCTGAATGACACATGGAAATATATGAACATATCTATGCATATTCATCAGATTTTTACCGCACTGTACGATGTAAACGAAAAAATCAATGCCGTAAAGGATATCACCCCTGCACAGGAGACACACGTAAGTCTGGCACTGAAATATATTTCCGAACATTATCAGGAGGCTCTGGATGTAGATTCCATCTGTGCTGAAATTGGATTTTCCAAATCGTACTTTTGCATGATATTCAAAAAACAGCAGGGAATGTCAATTCATCAATATTTGAATCACTTCCGCATCTCAAAAGCAAAAGAGCTATTGGCTTATTCCAAACTGTCGGTGAGCACCGTCGCCACACATGTCGGCTTCAAAAATTCGCTAACCTTCATCCGTGCATTTGAACGCATTGTCAACATGACTCCAAGCGAATATCGCGGTTATTACCATTAGCATCCCTTACCGGTCATAGTATAAATACAGACAAGTCTAGACTATTTTCTGCTTTGCACTTTCAATCAACATATATTATCCAAAAAAGCAGGACAACCATCTGCCAAGATGCAGATAATTGTCCTGCCGAAATGTTTGATTTCTAGGATCCTTTCAGAATCCCCTATCATATACATATCTTTTATTATATTCTCTCGCTTTTCCCACTGTCCGAAAGTCCTGCAAGCTGCCGGAAGGTCTGCGCCAGATCCAGCCTGCCGTAGCCCCATTCACGGTTCGGATACAGCAGTGCCTGTGACTGCTGCGTGCTGCGTATCAGCTCTGCCTTGACATCCGTTGTATTCGCTGCCGGCACATTGCCGCGCACGACTGCCCATTCCATGAACATCGCACACGCGCCCGCCGTGATGGCTGCTGCCGCCGAGGTTCCGGTCGTGAAGCTGCCTGCTGCGCCTTCCACCTCCACCGCCGGTGCCGAAAGCTCCGGCTTCACCGTTCCGTCCGTCGTATAGCCCCTGCCGGAATCCAGATAAAGCGCTCCGTTTTCGTCATTGTAGCCCGCCGCAGTGATCGGAAGCCGCGCCGTCGCGGGAACGGTCAGCGTCACATCCGGACTGGATGATAAAAAAAAGACCGGTGACTCCAGAAAGGCACGCACCGGAAGCCACATGTGGAAAACACCAAACAGCGGATCTGTTGCAGGATAGACCTGTATCCGCCAGATACCGGCAGACGGCTCCTGAAAACGCAGAAAAATGAGCTGTCTTGCACTGCGGTTCCCAACGATCCGGTAATCGGCCGTAAGGCGCGTGCCCTCCAACACAAACCGATACTCGCGCTGCCCTTCGCGCTCTGCGGGGATGCGGGAAAGCCGCTCACCCGATGGAGCGATGACCGCGATCTCATAAAGCTCCGGCTCGACCGCCCAAAGCTCCATGCAAAAGCCGCGCATCCGCCGCTCCACGGAAAGCTCCACCGTTTCAGAAAGCTCTGCGTCACGGAGTTTCCCATAATAATGATGTCTGGCGTTCGCCTCATTGCCCGACGCAGTGACGACCACGCGCCGCCTGCGCTGTCCGATCTCATCCAGATACTGCTCCAGATACGAATCCCCGCCATGCGAGCCTTGGTTCGTGCCGAGTGCAACGATCAGAACGAGCGGGAGCGAAAGCTCCGCCGCCAGACGGTTCAGATAGTCGATGCCGAGCAGGATGTCATTCTCCTGATACGCAGGTGCAGTCTGCGGGATAAAATAATAATCCCTGAGATACTGCTTTGCCTCCTTTAATTTCACAACGGCAAGCTGCGCGAGCGGTGCTGCTCCCGAAAACGATGCACGCGCATCCGCAGAGCCTGCCGCGATCGCCGCGACCGCCGTGCCGTGCCCCTCCGGATCACTGACCGGAACGATACGGAGCGGCTGCGGCGCACGGAGTGCTTCGTTTAACTGCTCCGTCCGGTATTCCTGTCCGTACAGAAAGCCCTCCGGCGGTTCACCGCCTATATCCGTCTGATCCCAAATGGCTGTGATCCGGCTCGTGCCGTCCTCATAGCAGAACGCGGCATCCGTATAGTCGATGCCGCTGTCCACGATCCCGATCAGCACGCCCGAACCGGTCAGACCAAGGTTTGGCTGCTCACGGACGGAAAGGATCCCGCTCGCCTCCAGCGCACGCTCTGAGAGCGTTGTAAAGCACTTCGGCACGGCACTGTAGGTATATGTGCCGACATTGATCTCCGGCAGCGCCGTCCGCTTCACATACCAGATCTGATACGCGCTGTCGGTCTGCTGTACACATGCTTCTGTCGGATCCTGCGGCAGTCCGTCCTCATTTCGCAGGATCAGATCATACCATTCCTCCGAATACGCCGCCTCGCGGCACATCTTTTCATCCATATCCACACTCCGGCTCATACCTCTGCTGTCAGTATATGGCAGCGCCGCTCCGTTGTGATAAGGATCTGCGAAAAACTATGCCTGCCCCTGCGCAAGCTGCGGCACGCCGCGCATGATGATCTGCGGTGCACCGTTTTTCTCGATATAATCCTCGGTGATGATCACGCGCCCGATATTGTCATCCTTCGGGATCTCATACATGATATCGAGCATAAATTCC
>CAZERX010000003.1:0-28636 GCA_964515045.1 uncultured Eubacterium sp. | reverse complement strand
CGGAAAACATGGTATTTCCCTGCGGAACATAAGAAAAGAGCCGTCTGGTCGATGGCGTGAGCGTCAGCGCCTGCGCGGGTGTATCTGCGCCGCCGTAGACATACGCCCTGCCGGACTGCGGTCGGAGCAGCGCGAGCATCAGACGGAGCAGCGTGGTCTTTCCGCCGCCGGAGGGGCCGACCAGCGCAACGATCTCATGCGGATGCGCCTCAAAGTCCGTTTCAGAAAAAACCATGCTGCCGGAGCGGTAGCCGTAGGAGAGACCGGACAGCCGGACATGGATGCCGTCATTCTGATACGTCTGCAGAAAACGGTCAGCCGTATCGCCTGCCGCAAAGGATTCCTTTGGCATGTTCCAGATGTCGAGCAGTCGTCTGGCGGCGACGGAAATGCTGACAGCGGTCGGTATGAGCGAGATCAACTGGTTTAAGGTGCTGGTCAGCGTCGCGGACAGCGACAGGAACATGGTCATCGTTCCGTAGGTGATCGCGCCGCTCCACACGCGGTAAATGCCGAACGCATAGCAACTGTATGAGATCGCGAGTCCGGTCAGCGAGAGGATGGCGGACGCGGTCAGCGACAGCCGCTGAAAGGTCATACGCATGTCGAGATATTCTGACTGCATGTCGCGGAGTCTGTGGCTGTAGAGCCGGATCATGTCAAACGCCTTGATGGACTGGAGATTGGAAAACGTCTCTTGGTTGAAGCCGGTCATGCGCGCATTCATCGCCGCGACACTTTTATTCGTTTTTCGCATGCTGTGGAGCATGTGACGCGTGGTCAGGATGCTGACCGGCATACCGATCAGCGCGATCAGCGCAAACCACGGATCATGCCAGAATACCATGACAAAGGTGCTGATAAAACGCACCGTATAGATGATGAGATTCGGGATCCAACTGAGGATGCCGTTGGAGATCGTCGCGGTATCGCTGCTCCAGCGCGTCAGCAGATCTCCGGTGTGGTAGCTTTGCAGTGATTCCAGATCCGTGACGAGCATACGGTCGAACACGTCCGCTTTGATGGCGTTGTCCACGCGGATGCTGATCTTGTTGGAAAAATAGGTGGATGCCTGATTCAGAAAAATATTGCTCACGTTCAGACCGATGAAAAATGCAAAGGTGCGAAGGAGCAGACCGGTCTCATGGCCGGTGATGATGTCAACCATATCGCGGGAAACGAGACTGGACAGCAGGGAGACTGCCGTGCCGATCAGACCGAGCAGTGTGTAAAAAAGCATCTGCTTCCAGTACCGTTTTGCATATGCATAAATCCAGAAAAATTCTTCGGCGCGCGCAGCGTATCGTCCGCGGCAGATGCGGTCGGAGAGCGCGTGCAGGTGTTTATTTATCATAGGAGTGCTCCTTTTCCAGCATCTTATCAACCATATTTTTACACACCTTGGCGGCATGCGCATCCGGCGTGCACCGCAGCAGAAAGCTCACGATCTGCGGCTCTGCATCGGCGCAGAAGGACAGACACGCCGAAAGCTGCTCCGCCGTCCAGTTCGGAGAGATCATGCGCTGTGCGAGCATGAGCTGTCGCACGTCCGCAGGCAGGATCTCGGCTGCATCCGAAGGTGCCTGCTGCAGAAAGATCACGCCGCCGAGCGGGTGACGTTCCGTCGTAAAACAGCCGGAGGTTCCGCACCACGGCAGACCGTAGACCGTTACCGTGCCATTTTCGATGCCGAGCAGGTTCAGGTCTCCATTCAGGAGCGGTGTCTGATAGGCATCCGCCCAGAGCGCGGCATGTGTGGATTTTCCGGTGCCGGAGGGCGCAGAAAAAAGCCACGCGCGCTGACGATACAGGATCGAAGCGGAGTGCACGGCAAACAGCCCGTGGCGCTCGGCGCAGGAAAGGAATGCAAAGCGGATACCATGGAACAGCTCCTCGCGGAGCGTATCCGGTGAAGCATCTTTTTTATGATAAAAGCATGCCTTTGTACCGTCTGCGGACAGATGGCACGCGAGCAGTGTCTCCGACGCAGGAAAAAGCATCGTATACATGCTGCCGCAGTCCGTGATGAGCAGCTCACTGCTTTGGATGAGCACCTGACCGCAGGGGCGCGCAGCAGGTTCACCGGCGCAGATGCTGACGCAGAGTGCGGCATCCGACAGTGTGCACGGAGTCTCTGTCTGAAATGCCAGAAGCTCGTCAGCGATCAGCTCACGCGGCAGATTGAGTTGCATCTTTATGGAAGCGATCTGCACATAAACCGGATGTGCACATGCCACATACAGGCTGGGCGCGATCGGATCGATCACACCGGCGAGCCGAAGCTCGGATAAAAAAGCCGAAACATCCGCCTGCAGCATGGAAAGCTCGTCCTCTGCGGCATCAAAATGTGCTGCCAGCCGCGTTACAAGCTCCGCTTCGCTGCATCCCTCCGTGAGTGCGTTCCAGAGAAAAGCGCTCGTTTCGTTCAGCTTCAGTCCGCGCCGGAAAGCGGCGACGTTTTGTCCGTAGGGCAGCAGGTAGGGCTGTCCGTCCAGCCGTGTCAGCAGATAGCCGTCACGGATGCAGATCGGATGTGTCATGTCTGTGGTCTCCTTTTTCTTTTGGATCGTTTGGATAAGTATAAGAACCATCTGATTATAGCATTTTTTGCAGGAAAATGATAGGCAGAATGGAATGGAAATTGTAATCCGGCGCGCGTTATGATATAACTAAAAATAACTAAAAATAACTGGGGATAACAAAAAGATCATCGCAGGGGAGAAAACGATGCAGGACAGACAGACCGCTCCGTCAGATCAGAAATCCATATATCAGGACATCGAAGCATTGCTCGCGTCCGGACATACGGTGCAGCTCACACCGCAGGGCACCAGTATGTATCCGATGTTTGCGGATGCGCGTGATCAGGCGGTCATCGCGCCGCTCGGCGACCAGCAGCCGGAGCGCGGAGATGTCGTGCTGTACCGCAGAGAGCCTTCGGCGGGCGGAATGCTCGTGCTGCACCGAGTCCTTCGCCGCACGGCGGCAGGCTATGACATGGTAGGCGACAATCAGAGTGAGGTCGAGCACGGAGTCCGACAGGAGCAGCTACGCGGCATACTGGTCGCATGGGAGCGTCGGGGAAAAATGCGTTCGGTCAGAAACATCGGTTATCGCGTGTTTGCAGCACTTTGGCTGTGGATGCTGCCGCTCCGCACACCGATCCACCGCCTGCTTGGCAGGCTGAGAAGCCTCGGCGGCTGAGACATGGCGCATCAGCGCACGAGATCGGATACGATCCGTGAGATACACTGGAGCTGGACATCGTCCAGCTTTTTCAGATCCTGCATCAGATCCCGCAGCAGTTCGGGACGTGACGCGTCCATATCAAAAAATTCCTTTGGCGTAATATCCAGAAATTCACAGATAAAAAAGAAAGCAGACATTGACGGGAGTGCCTTGCCGCTCTCGATATTATTGATATATCCGGCGTTCTGACCGATGGAAAGACTCATTTCCCGCGCAGAAACGCCCTTTTTATTTCTAAGTGTCGCCAGTCTGTGGGCAAATTCTTCTTCGTACATATGCAATCACCTCTATGGCATTGTAACTGACTCAATCCTATATTTTGTCGCATATAATCCGTAATTACTCTTGAAATATCGGATTGAATGTGATATAAATAAAAAAGTGATAGAAACAATGCGACATCAGTCGAAAGGAGAATGGGAAATGAAAAACAAAACAGTCACTAAAATGTTTGCAGGACTGCTCGTTACGGCATTGTTCGTGACCGGCACGGTCGTACCGCCGACCACTGCACAGGCAAAGACCAAAAGCGCCACCATCACCTCACAGAAGGAGCTGGAGGATGCACTGAACGATCCTGATCTGGATGTCATCATCATCAAGACCGCCAAGGGCAAGACCTTCAAGATCAAAAAGGGTGAGTATGGGGATAAGAAGCTGGTCATCAACGCACCGAAGTCAACGGTCAATAACTACGGATCCTTTGGCGAGATCACGGTCAAGGACGGAAAAACGGTCTACGAGCGCGGCGAGGACAATAACGTTGTAGTCAAGGACAAGAACAAATTAAAGCTCGTTGTCGGAAAGAAAGCGACAGATACGGATGTGACGATCGCTGCAAAGGGCGGCAAGATCACGATCGTGAGCAACGGTGATCTCGATACGATCAATGTAAAGAGCAAGAGCACCGTTACACTGGGCGGTTCCTCTGAGGATGCGCCGGTGATCGAGAATAACGCAAAGGGCAGCAAGATCACGACCAAGATGGATGCGGAGCTGGTGCTGAACAAGGATGCTACCGTTACCGTGAAAAAGGGCTGTGTCATCGAGTCACTGACCGTAAAGAAAAATACAAAGGTCGTGATCGAGGAAGGCGCGACCGTGAAGAAGCTCATCATTGAGGGCGAGGAGAGCGATGTTGCGCTGAACGTTGAGGGAAGCGTGGAGCAGATCGTCGTCAACAAAAAGTCCAACGTGACCGTCAGCGGCTCTGCGACAGACACCGTAAAGATCGAGAACAATGCGGCAGGCACGGTGATCACCTCTGAGACTAAGACGGACATTACCTTAAATGCAGATGCAAAGGTCGAGCTGGAAAAGGGTGCTGAGGGCACAACGGTCAAGACTGACAAGGCGGATGTCAAGGCAGATGTAAAAAATGATACCGCAGAGAAAGTGACCATCACGGATGCGGCAGGTAAGGATACGACTGTCGATGCAGGAAAGACTTCTGCGGATACGAAGCCCGCAGAGGATCAGAAGCCGAGCGGCGGTTCGACCGGCGGAAGCAGTAGTTCAGGCGGCAGCAGCTCATCCGGTGGAAGCAGTTCCGGCGGATCAACGGAACCTTCTAAGCCCGCGGAGCCCGCAGTGACCGTATCTGCGGGTGCGATCACGGTGACGGCAATGGCTGCGGACACATATAAAGATGCCTACAAAGTACCGGAGGGTAATAAAACGAAAGCTCCGGAAAGTGTAGATGCGTTTGGTACATTGACGTATACTCCGGATGAAGCAGCTCCGACCACGATCCGTGTGAGCGGAACGGCAAAATATGTGACAGGTTTCGAGAAGTTCGATAACTATAATACTGCGAACCATGAGGGTAATTATCTGCTGTATCAGTTTGAAGTACCGGAAGATGTGACAGATATTTCTAAGGTTGAACTAACGGTAAACGGCACATCTTACGGTAAGGATGTCTTTGATACAGTAGGCAGCAAACAGGTATTCAGCATGATCAAGCGCATAACGGATAATAACTCCAATATTACCATCACGGTTGACTGGGATGGTGATGGAGATGCTTTTGAGAAGCTGACCTATACGCTGGATCTGACCGGTGTGACACTGGAGAAAAAGGGTGCGATCAGTTTTACCAACATGGCAGATACGGAATATTACTCAGATAAATCTGGTTGTCCTCAAAATGTGGCTGCGTTCGGTACTGTGAATTTTACGCAGAACGATACGACAGTTGCAGTGAGCGGCAGCTTGAATAAAATCACCGGCTTTAGCAAGTGGGATGGTACAAACGAAGCCAATCAGAGCGGTTATTATCTGCCGTTCCAGTTCACTGCACCGGAGGGTGTAGATGTAAGCAAGGCGGTAGTGAAAGTAACATCCGGAAGCAAGGAGGAAAAGGAATTTTCTAGTAGCGCAAGTGATGGTGCAAACAAGATTTTCCAGAATGGAAGCAAGACATTTAGCATGATCCTTCGTGTAGAGGATGATAAGCCGAGCGTCACGATCAAGGTTGATTGGGATGGTGGTGATAATGCTTATACTGAGTTGACCTATACCTTAGATTTGAGTGGACTCACACTGGTTGATAGTACTCAGACCTCTGGCAATTAACTACATATTCCACCACTCGGCAGACTCTGACCATTTTTGGTCGGGGTCTGCCGCTTTTTAGAGCAGCTCCTTTGTTTTGCGCACGAGATACAATGGCAGATTGGTAAAATCACCATCCGTGCGATATCCGCGTTTGGAGTAGCGGATCGCGTATGCAGGGTGATGCGAAGCAACATATTTTTTGAAGGAGGGAGCAGATCTGTATTCACCGCCCTTGGCTTCTATGGGAATGATGTCCATACCATGCTGTACGATGAAGTCAAGCTCGCTGTTTTTGTCTGAAAAATAGCGCGGCTCGATCGCAAACTGTCCGTGTAACTGCTGTAGAACATAGTTTTCTGTCAGTGCGCCCTTGAATTGGTAGTCGGATCTTAAAAGTATGGCACGATTGTCGATGCCTGCCATATGCTTGAGCAGACCGGTATCAAATAAAAATAGCTTGAATTGATCCGGTTTATCAAATGCCGCGAGCGGATGCTCTAATTTTGAAACATTGTACACACGATTCAGCATTCCGGCTGATACGAGCCACTCAATGGCCTCTTCAAAATCGCGTGCCCGCGCACCTTCACGAACAGCACCATACATGAACTTTTCGTTCGGCTTGGCGAGCTGGGAGACGATGCTGCGGAATACCATAAGGATTCGTCCGCTGTTTACCTTGCCGTTATGTTTAGAAAAATCGTTTTCATATATTTCGATCAATTCCTGTTGGATGACATCTATTTTCTTGGGATCCTTGTATTCGATCCAAGAGACAACACATTCCGGCATTCCGCCAATGATCAGGTAATAACTGAACGCTTCAAGGAGTCGGTTGTGAAAAATCTCCTCAATCTGTTGATCCTTTGTGATCGTTGAATAGAATCGGAACAGTATCGGGTCGGTTGCTTCTAAAAATTCGTCAAAGGTCAGCGGGTAGATGTTCAACAGATTTACCATACCGACCGGATAAGATTTGGGCTGTGCCAAAAGTGTGCCAAGCAGACTTCCGGCAGCGATGATGTGATATTCGTTCGCTTTTTCCTTAAAATATTTGAGCGTGTTCAATGCGTCGGGGCATTCCTGTATCTCATCAAAAATGATCAGTGTGTGCTCAGGCGTTATTTTTTTTCCGCTGATCATGGAGAGCAGTTCGATGATGCGGTGCGGTTGTTTGTTGGATTCAAATATGGAGCACAACTCATCCTCCTCATCAAAGTTGAAGTAAACATAATTGTCATAATGCTTTTCTCCAAATTCCTTCATCAGCCATGTTTTACCGACCTGTCGTGCACCCTTCAGGATCAGGGGTTTACGGTTTTCATCAGACTTCCAGCGGATCAGGTCAGATATTGCATTTCGTTGCATGATCGTTGCCTCCTTTTTTGCGTTATGTATATAGGATAACACATTTTTCTGAAATTATTCAATGATTTTTACACATTTTTCTGCACTTTTTGAATGCATTTTTACACATTTTTCCAAATCGGCGTTTTCAAAGGATCTCCGTAAGCGAAAAATCCATCCAAAACTCCGGCATTTTATTGGCTGTAGGGTTCTGATCTGATATAATGAGCGCAAGTGAGTCAATGTGCCTGCACGATTGACGAGCGGCGAATGTTGGTCATGTGCCGATTTTGCACATGATATAATAGTCCTACGTTATTACATGAAAAGGAGCATGATTATGATACAGAATATGATCTTGGACATGGGAAATGTCCTCTTGGAATACAACCCGCAGCTTATTTTGGAACGGTTTTGCGACACGGAGGAGGAAAGGTCGCTCATACAGGAGCATCTGTTTTCCGGAAAGGAATGGGCGATGGGCGATGCCGGTGAGATCACGAATGAGGAGCGTTACGAGCTGGTGAAGACGCGTCTGCCGGAGCGCGTGCATCCTGCCCTAAAGCGTGTATTAGAGCACTGGTGGGAATGTATGCTGCCGATGGCGGGTGCACTGTCCTTCTGTCAGAGCAGCAGGGCGCAGGGCTACCGGCTGTATGTGCTGTCCAACGCGTGCAATCGCTTTTTTACCTATTTTCCGCAAAGCTATGACCTGTCACTGTTTGACGGAGTGATGGTGTCCTCGCGGGTACATCTGGTCAAGCCGGATGCGCGCATCTATGAGCTGCTGTGCGACACCTACGGCTTGAATCCTGCGGAGTGCATCTTTATCGACGACATGCAGGCGAATGTTGAGGCGGCGCGTGCCTGCGGCATGGCGGGTGTCGTGTTTGACGGAGACTGGGAAAAGGTGCGCCGGAAGCTGACACCTCCGCAGGCAGTCCTTTTTGACATGGACGGCGTGATCTTTGATTCGGAGTGCAAGGTCATCGAATGCTGGAAAGCAGTTGCGGACAAATACGGCTTGCAGGATATCGAGAAGCCCTGCCGTGATTCGCTCGGTTCAACGCGGGAAAAGACCGGTGAGATCATGCGAGCCTTTTATGGCGCGGACTTTCCGTATGAAAAATACAATGATGAAAAAAGTGCACTGTTCCACGAACGCTACGGCAACGGCAGACTGCCGAAAAAACGCGGTATTGAGGAGCTTTTGCAGTTTTTGCGGGAGCATCAGGTGAAAACGGCGGTGGCATCCTCTACACGCCGCGAGGTCGTATGCCGCCAGTTGGCAGACGGCGGACTCCTGCCGTACTTTGACGCGGTGATCTGCGGCGACGAGGTGACACACAGCAAGCCGCATCCGGAGATCTTTCAGCGTGCGTGCGAGGCGCTGGGTGTCGCACCGGAGCATGCGGTCGGTATCGAGGATTCCTACAACGGCATCCGTGCGCTCCATGCGGCGAAGGTTTCGGCGTTTATGGTGCCGGATCTGATGGAGCCGACGGATGAGATGCGCACGCTTTCGGCGGCGGTTTTGCCGGATCTTAGCGCGGTACGCGGACTGCTGGCACGGTATTTTGATAAGTAATATCAGATAAATAATATTTTTTTGCAACAAAAACCATCCTTTTTTACACTTATATGATGCAGGGAACAGATCAGACAGAAAATGATAACGTTGGAGGATGAAAATGGAACGGGAGTTATTGGTTCGTGCAGCGAGATCGGGGGATGCGGAGGCGTTCACGGAGCTGTACCGCGAGGTCTATGAGGATATGTACCGGTTTGCGTATTATATGCTGCATCACGCAGAGGACGCAGCCGATGCAGTCAGCGATGCGGTCACGGATGCGTGGGAGTCGATCGGAAGGCTGAAAAAGGAAGCATCGTTCAAAAGCTGGATATTCGCGATCTTAGCGAATAAATGCAGGGCGAAGCGGCGGGAGTATGCCGGTCGTCCGTCCGCACTGACGGACGAGCTTGCAGGGCGGCTGCAGACACCGCAGACCATGCCGCAGGCAGAGCGGATGTATCTGTGCGAGGAGTTCCAAAAGCTCGACGAGACCGACCGGATGATCATCGGACTGCATCTGTTCGCAGGCTACCGGACGCGGGAGCTGGCGCAGGCGCTGCATATGAATGAGAACACGGTCCGTTCCAGAGAGCATCGGGCACTGAAAAGGCTCAGTGAGGTTTTGCAGCGGGTGTAAGGAGGATTTGGAAAATGGAAAAAAATAAGATCTACGAGGAGCTTTGGCGGGAAGCGCAGTCGGTAGAAGTGCCGGAACGGCTGTCACCGGAGCAGCTCCGGCAGAAGCTCAACGCAGCGCCGCGGCATACCGCGACCGGCGCGCATGCAGAAAAGACAGAGCAGAAAAAGAAGCTGAAAACCAAGCGGTTCGGATGGCGCGGCTATGGAAGCCGTGTGGCGGCAGCAGCCGTGGTACTGTGCTGTGCGCTCGGCGCATTTCAGATCGCAGCACTCGCGCCGTCTGCGGGGGATGGACAGATGCTCGTGGCTGCGGGCAGCCGTCCGGATCGGCAGCCGTCGGGCGGTGTTGATCAGGAGCAGCCGGATGTGCAGGATACGGAGGATGCGGGCACGCAGGCCGGTGTCGTGACGCAGCTTGGAGAATACCGGCTGGCAGACGGCTACGGAGAGCTTGGAACGCTGCTGGCGCAGGCGGAGCAGGAATGGTATTGGAATCTGTGTGAGGATGCCGCAGAAGGAGCGGCGGGGAGTGCGGACTTCACGCAGAATAAGCTGGAGAGTGCGGTGAATGAAGCGGCATCGTCCGATTCCGCGCGCGCAGAAGCTGACGATTTTTCCACGACGAACCTGCAGGTGCAGGGCGTGGATGAGAGCGATCTCGTAAAAACCGACGGACATTATATTTACATCGCAGATGAGGAAGCGGTGCGTATCGTCGATGTATCGGGCGGACGGATCCGACAGCTCGGGAGCATCGTGCCGGAGCGTATCGGAAATCTGGATACGATCCGCGAAATGTATCTGTCCGATGACCGTCTGATCCTGCTCGTGCAGTCGGAACAGACAGGGGAAATACAGGTTTCAGATACGGAATATGCAGGAGCGGGTGCGCGGTGTCTGTCGGATGGCGCGCGGACGGACGCGCAGGTCTGTACGCGTGTGCTGACCTACGATGTGACGAGTCCGGCAGGTGCGCGTCTGATCGGAACGTATGAGCAGGACGGCGGCTACCGTACCTCGCGAAAGATCGGTAACGACATTTATCTTGTGACCGGCTTTGAGCCGTACACGGGTTACCGGAATGGATCGTATGGCGCTTATTATGAGTGGCTTGAGGATACGGCAGACGGCTCGGAAAAGGAACAGGCAGAGTCGGAAACACAGACGCTGACGGAGCAGGAGGTCAGACAGTGGCTGCCGCACATACAGGGCGAGCCTGTGCCGGCTGACTGCATCTATCTGTCGGAGCGCGGGATCGACAGCGGACTCGTGCTTTCTGCGTTTGATCTGACAAAGCCCGAACAGATGCAGGACTGCAAGCTCATATTCTGCGGAAGTGCAGAGCTTTATATGACGGAGCAGAGCATGATCCTTTATCGCAGTGCGTACAGTGAAGCAGTGGATGATATGTGCACGAGGCTTGCAAAATTTGCCGTCGCAGACGGTCAGATCACGGCAGACAGTGCCGAGTCCGTGCGGGGAACGGTGGAGGATACCTTTGCGATCCATGAGAATGCGAATGGGTACCTGTATGTGCTGACGACGGACGGCTGGTCGGATACGATGCAGAACCGTCTGTATGTCTTGAACGAAAAGTTAAAGATCATGGGCAGTCTTGATCACATCGCAGACGGCGAGCGCGTGTATGCCGCACGTTTTGTGGACGAGATCGGTTACTTTGTGACGTATCGGAATACGGATCCCCTTTTTACGGTAGATTTCACGGATCCGTCGGAGCCGGTGCTGATCGGGGAGCTGGAAATCCCCGGATTTTCCGACTATCTGCAGTTTTATGATGAAACGCATCTGATCGGCGTAGGCGAGGAACGCGTCGGGGAGGACAGTGCATTTGTCGGGATCAAGGTGTCGATGTACGATATTTCAGACCCGACGGATGTAAAGGAATGTGCGAAGGAGGTGCTGACGGACGCGGAATATGCACCGGCGGCGTATAATTATAAAGCATTGCTCGCGGAGTCATCGAAGGGACGGGTCGCGTTCGTGACGATCGGACAGAGCGCGGATGCAGACACCTCCGTGCGGACTGTAGATACCTCCGTGTTGACGCAGCAGATCTTCCGCGTGGAGAACGGCTCTTTTACCCAGCGCGCCGCAGATCCTGTGGAAACAGAAAATGCCGGACTCTGGGAGCTTGCCGAGAACTGTCGGGAGCTGTATATCGGGGATCGGCTGTATCTGGTCAGCCCGCAATGTATCTGGGTGTATGACCTTGCCGATGACTTCAGACGGCTGGAAACGTGCGAATTACGGTGAATATGATTAAAAATGTGTAATTTTGTATAAAAATACAGCTTTTTTGGCGTTTTTTTATGGCGAATTGTCTCCGGATGCGGTATAATGGGAAAAAATGTAAAAACGGAGGGGTTCGTTATGGAATATGACGAGAAGTATTTCAAAGCCAGTGCGAATAAAAAAGCGGTGCTGGTCTGGATGCTGATCAGCATCGTGCTGACGGTTGCCTACATCATCGAGTGGAAAAAGGGCGGCAGGACGACCGGTTACACGGTAGCATTCCTGCTGATCTGCTGGCTGCCGATGCTCGTAACGCGTATACTGATCGCGGTGAGGGGCTGGGATTATGAGAACTGCAAGCATTTCATCGCGGTCGGTTACATGATGTTTTATTTTTTCGTTATCATGACCGGATTTGATTTCATCACCTTCGCGTATATCTTTCCGGTGATCAGTATGATGATGCTGTACAAGGATCGTGGTCTGATCATGCGCTGCGGCGTGGCAAACGTACTGATGATCGCGGCATCACTGATCAAGACGATGATGACGAACGGACTCGTGCATGATGATATCGTAGCGTTTGAGATCCAGTTCGGCTGCGTATTTCTCGCATATCTCGGCTATATCCGTGCCATCAGCCATCTGTCACAGTCCGATGGCGCGATGCTCGATGTCGTGAACGCGAATTTGGAGAAGGTCGTACACAGCATCGAAAAGGTCAAGACCGCGAGTAATTCCGTGCAGGACGGCGTGAACGTCGTGCGTGAGCTGTCCGACGAGAACCAGCAGGGCGCGAACAACGTCGTGAAAAATATGAAATCCCTCATTTCCAACAATGAGGTGCTGAACGAAAAGACCAATTCCTCCATTCAAGCGACGGATAAGATCAGTGAGCAGGTCGATAATGTGGCATCACTGATCCACGAAATGGTACAGCTCATGGAGCAGTCCGTGAACAATGCAAAAAAAAGCTCCGGCCAGCTCGCCGAGGTTGTAAGCTCTACGAAGGAAATGGCAGAGCTGTCAAATGAGGTCGAGGCAAACTTAAAGGAATTTACTTCCGAGTTTGACATGGTAAAGCAGGAGACCGGAACGATCGAGGAGATCACGAGCCAGACGAACCTGCTCGCACTCAACGCTTCCATCGAGGCGGCGCGCGCAGGCGAGGCAGGAAAGGGCTTTGCAGTCGTGGCAGAGGAGATCCGGAAGCTCAGCGAGGGCACGCAGGTATCCTCCGCGAGCATCCGCGAAGCACTGCAGCAGCTTGAAAAGACGAGTGAGCGGATGACGGAGTCCATCACACGCACGATCGGTCTGATCGTACAGACATTAGAGACCGTGACAGAGGCGAACCGCAGCGTGACGGTCATCACGGATGATTCGATCAAGCTCGGTGAGAATATCCGCGTTGTCAATGATGCCATGAATGAGGTGGAGGATTCCAACCAGAACATGGTCAGCAATATGAATGAGGTCAGCTCCGTCATGGATCAGATGACGAGGAGCATCACCGTAGCGGATGAGACCGTAAAGGTCATGCGCAGCAAGTACGAGGAGACCTCCTCCAATGTCCTGCGTATTGAGAATATCGTCGGCACGCTGATCGAGGATCTCGGCAGCGGCGGCTTTATGAGCAGAGAGGATCTGACGGTCGGCATGTATGTGAGCGTACAGCAGGCAGGCGTGCCGGAGGCGCAGGAGTACAAGGGTGTCATTTCGGCGATCGACGAGGATTATACGCTTACGGTAGCCAGCCTGCGTCATGAGGGCGTAGACATGCCCTTTGACAAAAAGCAGGACTACATCATGCATATCATCGTAAATAACAGCGTCTATGCATGGGAGGATCTGCGGATCACTTACAGCGGAAACGGTTATCGGATCGAGGTATATGGCAATCCGAGCGTGGTCAACCGCAGAAAATACCCGCGTATGCCGCTGGCGGCAGCCTGTGAGATCCATGTGGACAGCACCGGACATACGCTCAGCAGCGGTTCCTTTGTGAATATCAGTGCGAACGGCTATGCGTTCCAGACGCGTGACAGGGAGATCTTGAATACGAAGGGCACGCTCGTCACGCTTACGGCGAACAGCGTTTCATGGCTTGAAAATATGGAATTAAAGGGCTATGTGATCCGTATCACGGATAACGACGGAACTTACATCGTCGGCTGCCGGATGTTAGAGGACAACGACAAGATCCGCGATTACGTCAAGCGTAATTATGTTGGTGATTAAAATATGAAATTTTTATAAAATCACAGACAGAAGCGAAAACACATGCTATAATGAGCAGTGCGGAGAAATTCCGCATTGCTCATTTTTGAATAGCGAACAAATAACAAAACAAGGATCCAGAGGTGACTGATATGAAAAAGAAACATGGCAGACTGCTTGCGCTGCTGCTCGCCGCGACCATGACGGTTCCGGCGGTGCTTCCGGCGACAGCGGCAGACATGACAGTGGCTGCTCCGACTGCGTCAGCGACAGCGGCACAAAAGACGAACCCGACCTATGATGCGGCGCTCGCACGGCGTGTGCTGGTCGCAGAGGGTGTCTTAAAGAGCAGCCAGACGACGACAAAGGGGTTGAAAAAGAAGGTGACGCGTCAGCAGCTTGCAAAGATGCTGGTACAGCTCTCACCCTATAAGGACAAGGTCGGAACGACCGTGAAATCCTCGCTCTATACGGACGTGAAGCGCACGAGTGCGTATGCGCCCTACATCCGCATCGCGGTGGAGCAGGGCTGGATGAAGGGTAATCTGAAGGGGAAATTCCGCCCGAAGCAGGCGGTGACGCTGCAGGAGGCGGTGAGTGCCGTGCTCGCCGTGCTGGGCTATGAGGATTCAGATTTCAAGGGAAACCTGTCCAGCGCCAAGATCAGCTTCTATAAGTCGCAGAAGCTGAATACGAATATCAAAAAGAAAGCATCTGCGTCGATGACGTATCGGGATATCGCAAGCCTTCTTTACAATATGCTCGTTACACCGGCAAAGAGCGGTACGATCTACGGTAGTACGCTCGGCTATGAGCTGGATGCCAACGGAGACATCGCGTATCTGCCGCTCGTATACGATGAGCTGGACGGACCGGTGATCGCAGGTGAGGACTGGACGGAGCAGATCCCGTTTTCCGTAAAGAATGCGACGATCTATATCGACGGCTCCAAAAATACGGCAGAAAACATACATACCTATGATGTGCTGTATTACTCCAAGGACTTAAAGAGTATCTTCGTATATCAAGAGCGCGTGACCGGACGGCTGAACGGCGTTTCGCCCGACCGCTACACGCCGAATGCCGTGACTGTGGCAGGCACGAGCTATACACTCGCAGATCAGACGATCGCGTATGCGGTATCAGCGATGGGAAGCTATGAGATCGGTGATTATATCACGCTGCTGCTCGGAAAGGACAAGACCGTGGTCGGCATCGGAAATGCCGCGGCACTCAATTCCTTTATCGGCGGTATCGTGCTCTCAAAGACCGAAAAGGTGACGGATGATAAGGATTCGACGGCAGTAAAGAAATACATCACGATGCTGGATACGCTCGGCGAAACGCACGAGTATGAGGTGGAGGATCTGTCAGAGTTTTCGGAGCGCACGCCGGTCGAGGTCTCCTTTGACAATGGCAAACCGGTCGTCAATAAGGTGTCACTGAACCGTCTGAACGGAACGGTCAGCTCTGATGCGGGCAGATTTGTGACCTATGATCTGTCAGACAGCATCCGTATCTTAGAATATGACAATAACGGAAGCTACAGCAGCGTGGAGCGTGAGCGGCTTGCCGGACTGACCATCAATGCAAGCAATGTTTTATACTACCATGTGAACGCCGACAATGAGATCACGGATCTGATCATCCGCGGTGTGACCGGAGATAATTATAAATACGGTATTCTGACGGCGGCAAGCGAGGTGACGAATGCTGCGACCATGACCTTTAGCGGAACCTACAGCTACCAGATCGGGGATCAGAGCGGCTTTGCGACCAGTAACGGTCAGGTCTTTGCGATGCAGGGCTATGTCGGACCGGCGCAGTTCGCGTTCGCGGCAGACGGTTCGGTCACCGGTATCAAGTCACTGAGTAGCATTACCGTGACTTCCATCACGCAGACCGAGGTATCGAACGGCAAGCAGGCATATACGCTGGCGGATGATGTAGGCGTATATCTGAAAAAAGGCTCCTCCTACTATGCGACGGAGCTGTCCAAGGTGATGAGTCTGTCGAATTATGAGCTTACGGCATATTTTGACGGAACGACCGGCGGCAGGGTACGCGTGATCGTGGCAAAGGCAAAGTAATAGAAAACAAGGCAGAGAGAAGGAAAACCATGAAAGAGAAAGTGTTGAATTTTTTAAGAAAGCATAAAAAAGGACTGATCGTCCTTGTCGTGCTCGTGATACTCGTGTTTGTCGTCCTTCCGGCAGTCGTGCAGAAAAAGGCAGGCGAAATGATGGACAGTCTGTATCAGTCCGAGCAGCCGACGACTGAGGATCTGCAGGTCACACTGACCGGCACCGGAACGATCGAACCGAATGACCAGTATTCCATCATGTCAATGGTGCAGGGTGAGATCACGGATGCACCGTTCGAGGCAGGCGATGTCGTGGAAAAGGGACAGGTGCTCTATCAGTTTTCCACGGAAAATGCGGAGGACAGTATCCGTTCCGCAGAGATCGGCGTGGAGCAGGCACAGCAGAGCTACAATGAGGCGGTCGATGCCAAGAGCAAAAACGACGAGGATCGTTCGCTCGTTTCGGATCAGGATGGCTATGTCAAGAAGCTCTATGTGGAAAAAGGACAAAAGATCACGGCAGGCACCAAGATCGCAGATCTTTATGATAATACGACCATGACGGCGGAGATCCCGTTCAATGCCTCCGATGTGGAAAGCAGTTGGATCGGAAACCGCGCGCGGGTGTACGTCGGCGATGAGGGCGAGCGCGTGAACGGGACCGTTACGGCGATCGACCCGACGACAACGACACTCTCCGGCAATATGGTCGTGCGTTACGTCACGATCGAGGTCAAGAATCCGGGCGGTATCGCAAGCGGGATGACCGCAACGGCGAGCATCGGCGGCGTGGACTGCAACAGTGCGGGTGTCTTCGAGGTGATCTCTGAGGGTACGCTGATCGCGGATGCGGGCGGCACGATCGAGTCCTTAAAGATCAAAAAGGGCACGCGGTTGAAAAAGGGCGATGTTTACCTGCGGCTCAAGGATGCGACGATCTCTGATTCCGTGAAAAGCTCGGAGCTGAATCTGGAAAATGCGCAGAATCAGTTAAATACGGCAGAAAAAAATCTCGACGATTATCAGGTGACGGCACCCATTTCCGGTACGGTCATCACGAAAAATGCCAAGGCAGGCGATAATATCAATGCGACCTATGCGAGTCCGCTCGCGGTCATTTACGATCTGTCCAAGGTCAAATTCCAGATGAAGGTGGATGAGCTGGATGTGTTAAAGATCTCCGTCGGACAGGAGGTGTCCGTCACCGCAGATGCATTGGAGGGCGTGGAAATGACCGGCCATATCACGACGATCAGTCTGGAAGCGATCACGACCGGCGGTGTGACAGAGTATCCGGTCACGGTCGAGCTGGATGAGGTCGGACAGCTTCTCCCCGGAATGAACGTATCGGCGACGATCGTGCTCGATGAAAAAAAGGATGCGATGTGCATACCGGTGGATGCGCTCATGCGTGGAAATCTCGTCTATGTAAGAAATGCCGAGGGCGAGAAAACGTCGGAGGAGGAACTGGCAGACGGCGTGCCGGAGGGCTTCCATAAGGTAGAAGTGACGGTCGGTATCAGCAGTGATTCCAAGGTGCAGATCCTAGACGGTCTGAGTACGACGGATGAAGTGTATGTGCCGCGTGCGGAATCGACGGATATGATGATGCGTATGATGACGGAACGGCAGAATATGATCGACAACGTTACAGGTGAGGAATAAAAACGGATGGCAGAGGTAGAAAAGAAACAGCATTCGCATCTGATCGAGCTGCAGGATATTTATAAGATCTATCAGATGGGTGAGGTCGAGGTGCGTGCGAACGACGGCATTTCCTTCTGCATTGATGAGGGGGAAATGGTGGCGATCGTCGGAAAATCCGGCAGCGGAAAATCCACGATCATGAACATCATCGGTGCACTCGACGTGCCGACAGAGGGAAAATATTATCTGAACGGCATTGACGTTGGTTCCATGACGGATGATGAGCTGGCGGCGATCCGCAACCGTCAGATCGGCTTTATTTTCCAGCAGTATAATCTGCTGCCGAAAATGAACCTTTTGAAAAATGTGGAGCTTCCGCTGCTCTATGCGGGAGTCGGGGATGTACAGCGCAGGGAGCGTGCGCTCGCGTCGCTCGCCAAGGTCGGACTGGGCGATGTATGGAAAAAATATCCGAACCAGCTTTCCGGCGGACAGCAGCAGCGTGTGTCGATCGCGCGTGCACTCGTCGGACAGCCGTCGCTGATCCTTGCGGATGAGCCGACTGGAGCCTTGGATTCACGCACGAGCAGGGATGTGCTCGATTTCTTAAAGGAGCTGAACGGCGAGGGAAATACGATCGTGATCATCACGCATGACAATTCGATCGCAGTCGAGGCAAAGCGTGTGATCCAGATCCACGATGGAAAGGTTGAATTTGACGGAACTTCAGCGCAGTACAGAGAGAGGATAGAAAAGAAATGAAAACTTCGCAGGCATTTTTTATGGCATTTGCGAGTCTGGTCAGTAATAAGATGCGCGCGTTTCTCACGATGCTCGGCATGATCATCGGTGTCGGCGCGGTGATCGCGATGATCTCACTGATGGATGGAATGATCGGCTATACGATGGATTCGTTTTCTGATCTGGGAGCAGATACGATCACGGTCAACCTTATGGAAACCGGCTCTAAGCATATGACGGACGATATGATGTACGACTTTGTAGATGAGAATAACGACGAATTTGTGACACTTTCACCGTCGGCATCGCTCACGACGACCGTGCGTCTGAAGGATCAGTCGATCAAAAATGAGACGGTCACGGGTGTTGGTGAGAGCTTTGCGGACATCAAGGCATGGGAGGTAACGAGCGGACGCTTTCTCGCATATGCAGATATGCGTTCCCGCAGTAAGGTATGCGTGATCGGAACCTATGTGAGAGATGAGCTGTTCGGTGAAGCAGATCCGGTCGGAAAGACGATCAAGGTCGGCGCGGAGAGCTATCTTGTCGTCGGACTTTTGGAGGAAAAGGCAGATTCCAGCCGGTATTCGGCAGATGACTGTATCTATGCGCCGTATACGCTGATCAGCAGGTCGGCAGGAACTGCGGATCCTGCCGCGTATACGTTAAAAATGGTGGATTCGGATCGTTCGACTGAGGCACAGCAGACGTTAGAGGACTTTTTGTACGATTTTTACCGCGATACGGACTGCTATATGGTGACGAACATGGCGAGTCTGATCGATATGATGGGTGAAATGATCGGCATGATGGAGAAGATCCTAGTCGGCATTTCTGCGATCTCACTTTTGGTCGCAGGTATCGGCATTATGAATATCATGCTCGTATCCGTCAGCGAGCGGACGCGTGAGATCGGTATCCGCAAATCGCTCGGAGCAAGACAGCGTGACATCATGAAGCAGTTTGTCATAGAAGCAGCCGTGCTGTCCTCACTGGGCGGCGGTATCGGCATCATCATCGGCGGCATCACGACAACGGTGCTCGGCAATATGATCGGACTGAGCTGTGCACCGACGTTTAAGGCGATCGCGGTATCGTTCGGCGTATCGACGGCGATCGGTCTGCTGTTTGGTTATATGCCGGCAAAGCGTGCGGCGCGGCTGAACCCGATCGACGCGCTCCGGAGTGAGTAGCCGGATCGGAAAACAGAGGGGGAGCAGATACAGATGGCGTTACATTTTATATTGGGAAATTCCGGCTCCGGCAAATCGGACTGGCTGTATGAGCATGTGCTGACAGAGGCAGCCGCGCATCCGAAGCGTACCTATTATGTGCTCGTGCCGGAGCAGTTTACGATGGCGACGCAGAGGGAGTTCGTCCGCCGTCAGACGGCACATGCGATACTGAATGTGGATATCCTGAGCTTTCAGCGTCTTTCGTACCGCGTGTTCGAGGAGCTTGGAAAGGATACCTTACAGATACTGGAGGATACCGGCAAAAATCTCGTGCTGCGGAAGCTCGCGGATGAGCTGGAGCCGAAGCTGCATGTGCTGCAGGGAAGCCTGCACAGGGTCGGCTATATCGACGAGATCAAGTCATTTCTGACAGAGCTTGCGCAGTATCGGATCCGACCGGAAACGCTTGCGGAAATGGCGGAGCAGGAAGGTGTTTCACCGCTGCTCTCGGCGAAGCTCTCGGATATCCGTCTTTTATATGAGGCATTTCTGCGCGAAACGGAGGGCGATTATCTGCTCGCGGAGGAGGTCGTCAGCTACATGGCGCAGCTCGTGCCGGAATCCGCATTATTTCGTGATGCCGTGCTCATTTTTGACGGCTTTACCGGCTTTACGCCCGTACAGCAGACCTTCCTTCGGGCGGTGCTGCCGGTCGTATCAGACAGCTTTGTGGCACTCACGATCGACGCAGAGGAGGATTTTTACAGCGCTGCTCATGTCGAGCAGCTTTTTTATCTTACGAAAAAAACGATCCATATGCTTACGGAGATCGCACAGGCGACCGGAGTCGCGGTTGCAGAGCCGGTGATCTGTCGGGGCGGTGAGGACAAACGGTTTGCGGGAGCACCGCTGCTGTATCATATGGAGCAGAACCTGTTCCGTCTGGATCAAAAACCCTATGATGGTGACATGAAGGAGCAGGAGGAGCTGTATGTGACCGGCTTTTCGCGCCCGCAGGAGGAGCTTCGCTATGCGGCGCAGGAGATCTCACGGCTCGTGCGGGAGTGCGGCATGCGCTATCGGGAGATCGCGATCGTATCGGGCGATGTCGAGCTGTATGCTTCCTACGCAGCGCAGGTATTTACGGAGTACGAGATCCCGTATTTCCTTGACCAGACCAGACCGATCCTTTTTCACCCGCTGATCGAGTGTGTGCGCGGACTGCTGGAGCTTGCAAAAAAGGATGCGCCCTACGACAGCATGATGCGTGTGCTGAAATCCGGTCTGCTGCCGGTGGATGTGCATGAGGCAGATCTGCTGGAAAATTACGTGCTCGCACACGGCATCCGCGGTATGCAAAGCTGGAAAGCGCCGTGGGTGCGCTGCCCGAAGTGGCTGGATGCAGAGCAGCTTGCCGCACTGAATGAAACGCGGGAACGGCTGTATGGTGTGCTCGCACCTTATATGGAAGTGATGCAGTCTGCCGAGGCGACGGTGCGTATGCGGACGCAGGCACTTTATGAGGTGATGGAAACCTTTGACATCGGAGAAACGGATGAGGATCTGCGTATCTGGCGGATCGTCATGGAGCTTTTTGACAAATATGTGAGTCTGCTCGGTGACCGGAGCATGCCCTGTGAGGAATACGCGAACGTGCTCGAAGCGGGCTTTGAGGCGGCGGAGCTTGCCGTGATCCCGTCCGGCTTCGATCAGGTGCTCATGGGTGATATCGAGCGGACGCGTCTGGATCATATCCGTGTGCTGTTTTTCCTCGGTGTCAATGACGGTGTGATCCCGCGTGTCAGCAGCGAGGGCGGGATCCTGAGCCAGTTGGAGCGTGAAACACTGGCACAGGCGGACTATGAGCTGGCACCGACCGCGCGTGAGCGGGCGTTCATCCAGCGCTTTTATCTGTATCTGAACCTGACCAAGCCGTCTGAACGTCTGTATCTGACCTATGCAGGGGCGGATGCAGACGGCGCGGCGCGCAGACCGTCCTATCTGATCGGGATGGTGCTCCGCATGTTTCCGGAGCTTACGGTAACGGATGGCACGGCACGTTCCATCAAGTCGCGCATCGAAGCGCCTGCGGCGGCATTCGGACTGCTGAGCGAGGGGATCTCCCTTGCAAAATCCGGCGATGCACCGGACTGGTGGCGGGCGCTGTATGCGTGGTATGACAGCCATCCGCAGTGGACGGAGCCGCTGGAACGGCTTCTTTCGGCTGCATGCTTCCGATATGAAAAAAACCCGCTGTCTGCGTCCGTGAGCCGACAGCTATACGGCAGTGTGTTAGAAAGCAGTGTGACGCGGCTGGAGCGTTTTGCGGCATGTGCCTATGAGCATTTTCTGACCTATGGCTTACAGCTCCATGAGCGTGAGGAGCATGGCTTTGAGGCGGTGGATTTTGGAAATCTGGTTCATAAAGCATTGGAAAATTATGCAGGTGCACTGACGCACAGCGGTTATGACTGGTTCAGTGTTCCGCAGGAAACGAGCCATATGCTCGCAGCACAGGCGATGCAGGCGGCAGTGGATCAGTCGCGGAACGATGCACTGCTCACCTCCGCAAAAAACCGTTACCTGACGACGCGGATGCAGGAGCTTTTGTATCAGACCGTGGATACGCTGACCAGACAGGTGCGAAAGGGCAGGTTCGTTCCGGCGGATTACGAGCTGTCGTTCGGCACGGCTGACAGTCTGGATGTCGCGCAGTTTGCGCTCGGTGAGGAGGAAAAGATGCACCTGCGCGGACGGATCGACCGCGTGGATCTGATGGAAACGGATGACCATACCTATGTGCGGATCATCGACTACAAATCGGGGCAGACTGCTTTTTCCATGCTGTCCATGTATCACGGACTGCAGCTCCAGCTCGTCGTATATCTCAATGCGGCGATGGAGCGTCTGCGTGCGCGGGAGCATCGCGGTGAGGTATTGCCTGCGGGCATCTTTTATTATCACGTGGACGATCCGGTGATCGATGTCGGGGAAACGTCCGGTGAGGAGGACATCTGGAAGCAGATCTTTGAACGCCTGCGGCTGGACGGTATCGTAAATGCAGAACAGGAGATCTACGGTGCGATGGACGGAGACTTTGACGGACGCTCGGATGTCATACCGGTGAGCCGCACAAAGAACGGAGCACTGACAAAAAGCTCCAAGGTATACGATACGGAGGATTTTCAGACGATCTGTGCGTATGTCAACCATACGATCACTGCACTTGGCAGACGGATGTTAGACGGAGAGATCGGCGCATCGCCGTATGAGCTGGGCGATAAAAATGCCTGTACATGGTGCAGCTACCGGAGCATCTGCGGCTTTGATGAATCTATGCAGGGCTGCGCGCGGCGCAGATTAAAGAAAATAGGCTCGGACGATGAGATACTGACCGCGATGCGAAAGGATCTGTCAGACGGCAGTGGGGAGGCAGGAAAACAATGAGTATGAAATGGACGGAGGCACAGCAGCAGGTCATTGAGCTTCGTGACCGTGATCTGCTCGTGTCAGCAGCCGCCGGAAGCGGCAAGACCGCAGTTCTGGTCGAGCGCATGATCCAAAAGGTGCTCGATCCTACGCATCCCGTGGACATTGACCGGATGCTCGTCGTGACCTTCACCAAGGCAGCAGCCGCCGAGATGCGGGAACGTGTCGCAAAGGCGATCAGCGCGCGCATGGATGAGGATCCGGGCAATGCGTATCTGAACCGCCAGTATACACTCGTGCATCACGCACAGATCACGACGATCGACAGCTTTTGTCTGTATATCGTGAAAAATTATTTTGAATGCGTGGATCTGGAGCCGGGCTTTCGCGTCGGTGATACCGGTGAGCTGTCGCTGATTGCGGAGGAGGTACTGTCCGATGTAATGGAGCGCTGGTACGAGGCGGCAGATCCTCAGTTTCTCGCGTTCATGGATGATTATGCAAATGCAAAAAACGACGTACCGGTGACGCAGATGGTGCGGAAGCTGTACGAGTATTCGACGAGTGCACCGTGGCAGGAGGAATGGCTGCGGGAGCTGCCCGATGCCTATTCGGAGGAAGCACTCCGTGCAGAGAGTCTTGCTGCGGAGCATAGCTGGCTGCAGGAGCTGATGACGGATCTGAAATCCGTGCTCGCGGGAGAGCGTGCACGGCTCATACGCGCAAAGCAGCTCTGTGAGGAGCCGGACGGACCGGATATGTATGCGGATGTGATCGAGCGTGTGATCGGTCAGATGGATGGGATCGATGCGATCGATGATTATGATGAGCTTGGACTTGCGGTCGCAAAGCTCGACTTCGGACGGCTGCCGGTACGCAGGAACTATGCGGGAGATCCGTATGTGAAGGAGCTTGTGAAGGAGCTGCGCGAGCAGGTAAAGGACGATATTCAGAAGCTGTATAAGAAGTATTTTACCCTGCCGCTTAGGGAACAGCTCGCAGAGCTGGCACAGACCGGAAATGCCGTGCGAGTGCTGTCACGGCTGACGATAGATTATGCACATGCATACACGGAAAAAAAGCGTTCGCTCGGACTATTGGATTTTTCGGATATCGAGCATCTGGCACTGCGCATCCTCGTCGATGAAACGACCAAGGAGCCGACGGCGGTCGCGCGGGAGCTGCGGGAGCAGTACGACGAGATCATGATCGACGATTATCAGGATTCCAATTATGTGCAGGAGGCGATACTGACTGCCGTGGCAGGCGGAGGCGGCAGGAATAACCGCTTCATGGTCGGTGACGTGAAGCAGAGCATTTACCGGTTCCGAATGGCGAGACCGGAGCTTTTCATGGAAAAATACGATACTTATACCAAGACTTCCTCGGATGCGCAGAAGATCTGTCTGGATCAGAATTTCCGCAGCCGGCCGGAGGTTTTGGACAGCGTCAACGACCTGTTTTCACGCATTATGAAGCGTGATGTGGGCGGGGTCGATTACGATGAGGAAGCGATGCTGTATCAAGGCGCGTCGTTTCCTGCGAGTGAGCCACCGGAGTGCTTTCGCACGAGGATCCTGCTGGCAGATAAGGGCAAAAAGCAGCTAGAAGCCGCAGGCGTGGAAAACGCGCGTGCGCTCGAGGCTGCGCTGATCGCTGAGGAGATCGAGCGCCAGTGCGGCAGACAGATCTCAGACGGTGCAGGCGGGATGCGTCCGGTACGGTATTCGGACATTGTGATCCTGCTCCGCTCCCCCGGCTCATGGGGAACGGAGCTGACGGAGCAGCTCGCCGCACGCGGGATACCGTCGCACCGGATGGCGCAGACCGGATATTTTGCGGTGCCGGAGGTACAGACCGTGCTCAGTCTGTGTCATGTCATAGATAATCCTTTGCAGGACATCCCGCTTGCCGCGCTGCTTAGAAGCTCGTTTTATGCATTTGCAGATGAGGAGCTTGCGTGCATCCGTCTGTGCGGAACGCATGCGTTCTTTTATGAGCATCTGACGGATTATGCCGAAAACGGTGACGATCCGGCATTGCGGGCGAAGTGCGCGCACGTTTTGACGGAGCTTTCGGATTATCGGGAGCGCGCAAGACACCTGGGGATCCATGATCTGCTGGATCAGATCCTGCGAGAGCACGACTATTTTCATCTTGTGCGCGCGCTTCCCGCGGGAGAGAAGCGTCTTGCGAATGTGGAAATGCTGCTGCGTCAGGCGGTCGCATTTGAGAAAACGAGCTATCGCGGGCTGTTTTCCTTTATCCGATATATGGAAAAACTGCAAAAATACGAGGTGGATTTCGGAGAAGCGGATGTGACCGGTGAGCAGGAGAATGTCGTCCGCATTATGAGTATCCATAAAAGTAAGGGACTTGAATTTCCGATCGTATTCGTCAGCGGGACCGGAAAACGTTTCAACCGGAAGGACAGCACGGATCTGATGATCCTAGACAGCACCTACGGAATGGGTCTTATGCATGTGCAGGGTAAAAAGCACCGCAGGCAGACGACTTTGTTAAAGGAAATGATCGCGTCAAAGATCGAAAAGGACAACGTCGGAGAGGAGCTTCGCGTGCTGTATGTGGCGCTCACGCGTGCAAAGGAGCAGCTCATCATTACCGGAACACTCGCCAATGCGGAGCAGGCCACGCAGAATTATGAGCTGCTGTCAGAAGCACCGGCATCCTTTCTTGACCGGCGCGACGCGGGCTGTTATCTGGACTGGATATTGACCGGAGCATACCGGCATCCCGAGCATTTTGAGATCTGTCTGTATGATGCAGAGGATCTCACGATCCGTACAAAGCTGCGCGAGGCGGAGCAGCAGCTAGAGCGTGAGCAGCTTGTCGCAGCGCTCACACCGCCGCCGGAGGCGGACTGCCGACTGATCGCGGAACGCTTTGAAACGGTATATCCGTATGCGGAGGAGATCACCATGCGCACCAAGGTGTCTGTTTCTGAGCTGAAGCATCAGCGCATGATCGTATCGCCGGAGGATACGCAGGCGCTCGCATGGTACGCAAAGGAGGAAACGGACGAGCGGTATGTACCGCGTTTTCTGCGCGGCGGAGACAGTACGCAGGAGGATACTGTGCATCGTGGGGCACTGCGCGGTACGGCAATGCACCGGATGATGGAATGTCTGGATTATGCAGATGAAAAATTGCTGACCGATGCGGATGCTGCGGAGCGGCAGCTCCGTCAGCTTGTGACAGATGGGCGCATCAGTCAGGAACAGGCAGAGCTTATAAATCTGACACAGATCCAAGGTTTTCTGCAGCAGCCGCTGACAGAACGGATTATGCAGGCGCATAACGGTGGACTGCTCAGTCGGGAGCAGCCGTTCATGATGGGTGTGCCTGCCGCGCAGACCGATCCGGCATTGCACAGCGGACAGCTTGTGCTCGTGCAGGGTATCATCGACCTGTATTTTGAGGAGCCGGACGGACTGGTGCTCCTTGATTACAAGACGGATGCCGTTCGGGAAGCACAGCAACTGCTCGACCGCTATCAGACGCAGATGGATCTGTACGCACAGGCACTCACGGCAGCGACCGGCAGACCGGTGAAGGAAAAGCTGATCTATTCGTTCCGTCTGGGACAGCTCATACAGGCATAAGGAGAGAAAAAAATGGATTATCATTATATACTGGCATCACAGTCACCGCGCAGAAGGGAGCTGCTCAGCAGGCTTGGGATCACGTTCACGGTCGAGCCGGCGCAGGGCGAGGAGGTCTATACGGGTACGGAGCCGTCAGAGATCGTGAGCAGCCTTGCCGCGGCAAAGGCGCAGGAGATCGCGGCAGCGCATGAGGACGCAGACACCGTGATCATCGGAGCAGATACGATCGTGGTCTGTGACGGTCAGATACTTGGAAAACCGAAAGACCGCTCAGAGATGGCAGCCATGATCCGCCGTCTGGCAGGGCGCGCGCATGAGGTGTATACCGGAGTGGCGGTCTGCTATCGGGAAAATGGTGCGCTGCGGACACATCGTTTTTTTGAATGTACGAGGGTGCATTTTTATCCGATGAGTGAGCAGGAGATCACAGAATATGCCGCACATTCGGACGGACTGGATAAGGCGGGTGCCTACGGCATACAGAGCGACGCGTCCATTTATATCAGCGGCATTGAGGGCGATTATCACAATGTGGTCGGGCTTCCGGTCGCAAGACTCTATCACGAGCTGAATGCGCTCGGACTTTATGAGCGGGCAGACTGATCCGCTGTCATTAGGCATTGCCATTTTTGGGAATATCTATTATGATGGAGTAAATGAGCAGTGCCGAAAGAGGAGGACAAAGGATGAGTACATACAGCGAACAGGATCTGCAGAGCTTCTTGGAGCAGCAGCTACAGCTTTTTCCTGAGCCGGTGGCGGAAACGCAGGAGGAGGCAGAGTATTTTTTGGAGGACTGCATGGCGGTCATCTGCCGGAACCGGAAAGAGGTGCGCGCTTACTTTGAGGAGGAGGGCGTGGATCTGTGCGGAATGAACGATGAGGAGCTTTTGGAGCAGCCGGAGGTATTTGAGCTGTCGGGCGGCAGATACCTGATCGTAGAAGCATAGGGATCCGAAATCCATACACAGAGGAGAATGTGATGAAAAAAATAGGTAGCCGTCTGACGGCGGCGGCACTGGCAGTCATGCTGGCGGCAGGCAGCGGCGGCTGTGCGTTCGGTGGTGATCGTGTGACGATCAGCCGCAGCATGTCAGAAAATGAGGTGTTTTCGATCGGCGGCGGCGTGTGCCGGCTTTCCGTGATGAAGCTGCTGCTTTTGAACAATATGAACCTGCATGGTGAGAGCTACGGTATCGACCTTTTGCAGAACGAGGATCTGAAGGTACAGAAAAAATTTGAGCAGTACATCAAACAGATCACGATGGATGAGCTGACACAGATATATGCGATGGCTGCGCTGGCAGAGGAGCAGCAGATCACACTGACGGATGAACAGAAGGAGCTGGTCCGGTGGGCAGGAGAGGATTGCTTCCGTTCGCTCGGGGAGGAACAGCAGCAGGCGCTCGGCATCACGCAGGAGGAGCTGCAGGAGATCTACGAAAAATATGCACTTGCAGAATTGGTCGCACAGGCACTGACCGACAGCGTGAATGAGGAGGTCAGTGATGATGAGGCACGCGTGCTGGAGCTTCGGCAGATCTATACGACGGCTGAGGATGAGATCCGGCAGGCGCATGAGGAGCTTTTGGCAGAGCAGGATTTTTCTGCAGTGGCAGCAAATTATAATGAAGCAGACGAGATCGCTCTGACTGTACAGCGCGGTGATCTGCCGCAGGCAGCAGAAACGGCGGCTTTTTCCATGGAGGACGGAGAGATTTCTGACATCATACAGACGGATGACGGCTATTACATTTTCTGCTGTGACAATAAGTATGACGAGGAACAGACACAGCTCCACAAGCAGGATATCATCGAGCAGCGCCGATACGATGCCGTGCACAGCGTCTACGATCCGTATGTAAAGGAGCTGCATTCCAGACTGAACAAGGGCGCATGGGAAGCAATCTCCATCCGTGAGCTGGAGCAGTATCCATTTGCGGACTTTCAGACGATCTATGATAAATATATGAGTGAAGAACACTAGGAACGGATAATCATAAAAAGAACCTGTCCTTTTGCGGGCAGGTTCTTTTTTGGGTATGGGCTTTAGCCTGTTGAGTGCGTCGACACGAGTTTCTCCGAAAGAGAAACG
>CAZERX010000002.1:0-34011 GCA_964515045.1 uncultured Eubacterium sp. | reverse complement strand
ATCGCATCGACACCGCCGACGATCGTGTAGTCCTGATTTGCCAGTGAAGCGAGCTTGCGTTCCAGCACGCTCTCCACCTCCTTGATGACATCCGGTGATGTCCGGTCCATCATCGCGATACGCTTTGCCACATCCGCCTGCTTTTCGGGTGCCAAAGAACCGAGTATGAGCGCCGCCTGATTGGACGAAAGGTATGATAAGATCATCGCGATCGTCTGCGGATGCTCGTCCTGTATAAAGTTCAGCACCTGCGAAGGATCCGTCTTGCGCACAAACTCGAACGGACGTACCTGCAATGACGCGGTCAGCTTGGTAATGACTGCCTGTGCCTGCTCCTCGCCGAGCGCCTTGTCCAGAAGCTCCTTGGCGTAGCCGATACCTCCCTCTGCGATATACTGCTGTGCCAGACAGATCTGGTAGAACTCCTCTAATACGATCTCCTTCGTCTGCGGTGAAACGCTTCTCGTATTGGCGATCTCGAGCGTCAGCTCCTCGATCTCATCCTCCTTCAGATGCTTAAAGATCGTTGCGGATTTTTCCGGTCCGAGCGCGATCAGCAGTATTGCCGCCTTCTGCAGCCCTGTAAATTCTTCATTTGCCATGAAATCCATCCCCCAAGATATTTACTAACTAATCCCAATCCTCGTTCAGCCAGTTGCGCAGCAGCGATGCCACTGCCTCCGGCTTCTCGTCTACAAACTTCTCTATGAGCAGACGCGCCTCGGATTTCTCCGTGTACGCGATATCCTCCATATCCATATCGTTTCTCGTAGAGGTCAGCAGTGACTCTACGGAAAGCTCCGGCTCCAGCTCCTGCAACTGTTCCTTTCTCGTGCTGCGGAATACCACGTAGCCAAGCAGTGCAAAGATCAGCACGGCGAGCAGGATCTGGAAGTAATCTGCCACAGTGCGTCCGCTTCCGGTCGAATACTGAAAGATCGGCACTTCATAAGCTACGATCGAGATATTGTCCACCGGAAATCCGGTCGCATTCGATACAACTTGATAAAAATCCGGATCCACGTCTGTACGGACACGCGCGGAATTGTTTGCCTTGAACTCGTCAAAGGTCGTTCCCTCAAGCTGTCCGGTCTTTTTCATCGTGTCCTCATTGTAGGTCACGTAGGTTGTCGCTACAACGGATACGGAGGAGGTGTCATAATTGATCTTTCCTGCGCTTCCGTTCGTTTTCGTAAGTCTTTCGCTGAGCAGGTAGTCCTTCTTTACCTCATTGACTGAGGACTCCGTATACTCGTCATTTTCAAATACATAGGAATTATCGTCATTGGAATCCGTTCCGGGGATCGCCGCCTGTCCGCCGATCGCTGAGGATTCATAGGTCTGCTCGGAATCGAGATAGCCCTGTGACTGTCCCTCCGGTGCATAATACTCGTGATCCTGTATGTCTACGGTCGAGAAATCCATGTCCAGATTCATGCCGACCTCAACGTTGCTGAAAAGCTCCGTGCCGATCATTACGTCCTTGACGCTCTTTTTGATCGACTGCTCATATTTCTGACGGAGTGTCAGTTGGGAATTGGCTGCTCCGATCGCGGTCGTTTCGTCACCGCCTGCGAACAGCGTATTATTGGCGGTATCCATGATCGTGATCTCGTCCGTCGAGTCGTTGCCGACTGCGACTGCCACGAGCCGTGCCAGTCCTGCCGCCTGCTCCTCGTCCATCTCGCCGTTCAGATCCAGCACAACGGATACATACGTCGGCTCGTTCTGTGCGATCAGCGTGCCGTCATCCGTCGGAATGTTCATCCGGATGTTGGCTTCGTTGACATTGTCCAAAAATTCGATCGTTTCCCGCAGGGTTTCCTCTAAATAAACCTGATAGCGACGATCCTTGTCCTGCTCCGTTGTCGTGAAGCTGCCGCTCAGTGCATCGTCGATCGTAAAGCCGCTCACCGGCAGGCTGTTCGAGCCGAGCAGGATGCGGGCATTCGCCTCATCCTCCGCATTGATCGTGAATACGAGTCCGTCCGTGCTGACCTCGTATGCGATGTTGTTATCGACCAGCAGTTGCTTGACCTCTCCCGCCTGCTTGGTGTCCTCACAGGTGGTCAGCTCGACCATCTGCGGGCGGGTCATAAAAAATGCAGTCAGTCCGATCGCAACTGCTACGACTGCGACCGTGCTGATCAGCAGGATCTGCTGCTTTCTGTTGAATTTTTTCCACCAATCCAAGATCCGCTCTAAGAGCTGTTTCAAACGTTCCGGCATGGTTGTGATCTCTCCTATGTACGTGTATCTTTTTTGTGTGCGTGTGTGTTGTGTTGACCACTCACTATGTATTCGAGTCCGCTAGGGAAGCCGCTCACTAGGCTAATGTATAGCGTAGTGAAGTCGCTCACTACGCCAGCAGTTCAGCCGCGCCACTCGCAAAGCCGCACCTTACGGTGCTTTCCCGCCGCTGTCGCGGCTAACTTTGCTCGTCACCCGGCGCTCACCCCATCTCGGTCGTCATGTGCGCGTCCATGCGAGCATGCGCGCACACTTCCTCCCTCGCTGGCTGAACTGTTACATCTGCATGTTCATAATACTGTTATACGCCTCGAGGACCTGATCGCGCACGGCGATGGTGTAGTTGAGTGCGTTCGTTGCTTTCTGCTGTGCGATCTGCAGGTCATGTGCGTTGTCTGCATCGCCGAGCAGGAACTGTATCTCTAAGGATTCTGCCTGATTCTGCAGCTCGTTCGTTTCATTCAGCATGTTCATTGCTGTTGCAAAGATCGCATCAAAGGTGCTGTCACCATTGACCTTCTGTTCTCCGGCAGCCTGCGCGATCGCCGCGGACTGCACATTTGTAAGTGCTGATACGCTATCCATTTATCCGTCTGCCTCCTTAGCCTTTTCCGATCTGGATGCCTGCCTGTACGATCGCCTTGCTTGCTTCAAAAGCTGTCGTATTCGCCTCATACGCGCGGCTTGCGTCGATCAGATTGGTCATTTCCGTTACGATATTGACATTCGGATACGATACATATCCGTTTTCGTCTGCGTCGGGATGTGACGGATCATATTCCATGATATAATCACTCGTTTCATCATCCTTTACCTTTGTCACCTTGACTCCGGTGCCCTTATACTTGTACTGATGTCCGGCGAGCACCTCACTAAAGGTCGAGATCCGTTTTTCTGCAAAGGTCACGACCTTGCGGCGGTACGGCGTACCGTCCTCTGTCCGCGTTGTATTTACGTTCGCGATATTCTGTGCGATGACATCCGTGCGGAAACGCTCTGCGGTCATTCCCGATGCACTGATATCAAAGGACTGAAATAATCCCATCTGTCATACCTCCCACTCAGATTACTTTCCCATTGCCGTGCGCAGTCTGGAAAACTCCTGCGTCACGCTGTCAGAGATCAGCTGATAGCGAAGCTGCTCCGAAGCCAGCTCCACGTTCTCTACGTCCACGTCCACATTGTTTCCGTCCAGACGGTAGTCGTAGCCGTATGCCTGCATGTCATAGTGCACACCTGCGTTCAGATGTGACAGATCAACATCCTCCATCTTCTGATCCAGAGAATTCCATTTGATCTTGTCCAGCTCCTGCCGGAGCAGGCTCTCGAAATCCACCTCTCTGCGCTTGTAGCCGGGTGTGTCTACATTCGCAAGGTTATTTGTGATCACGGTCTCGCGCAGACTGCTCGCGTCCAATGCACGATCCAATACATCAATATACGTGTAAGCACTACTCTGTAGCATCGCTTCTCTCCTTTCGCGGCTCCTGCCGCCGATCGCAGGTGCCCATCCCCCTCGTCCGTCCTGCGGACAGACCTCACGCGCACCCAATACACCTTATAACTAACATTAAGTATACGTTTTTTCGGAAAAAATACAAGTATTTTTTGCTAATTCTTGTATTTTTTTATCGAATCATCCACTAGATGTTGACCTTTTTCTATATTTCTTAACAAAATATTTTAGATTTACATAAAATAAAGGACCTGCCAAACGGCAAATCCTTTTGCACTTTTAATTCTGCTGTTCCTGTTTGACACGCTCCAGCTCGTCAAATACGACATCGTTCAGTACCTTGATGTAGGTGCCACGCATTCCCGATGAACGCGATTCGATCACGCCTGCACTCTCAAACTTGCGCAGCGCGTTCACGATGACTGAGCGCGTGATGCCGACGCGGTCTGCGATCTTGCTCGCCACGAGGATGCCCTCCTTGCCGCCCAGCTCGTCAAAAATATGTATGATCGCTTCCAGCTCGGAAAATGACAGGGTCGAGATCGCTGACTTTACGATCTGGATCTTGCGGCTTTCCTCCGCGCTCTCCTCATTGACGGAGCGGAGCATTTCCAATCCGACCACGGTCGTACCGTACTCGGTCAGTATGATGTCGTCAATATCATATTCCTTCTCCGTGCGGTATACAAATAACGTTCCGAGCCGCTCTCCTGCGATGTCGATCGGTGCGATGATCGCTGAGTATTTCTTGATGTCCGTCACAAATCCAAGTGTTTCAAGATTGACGTTTTCCTTGGTGGAGAGGATACCGAGCAGCCGCTCGTTTAACATCGGGTCAATAAATCCTCCCACTTCATCCACGATCAGCTCCCTTAATTCACGCGTATCCACATCCTGACTCGCGCCGAGCACCTTGCCCTTTTTGCTGATCACCAGTATGTTTGAATCGAGTATGTCTGTCAGCACTCTGCAAATATCATTGAACACAACCTTGGACGAATTGTTGTTGTGCAGCAGCTTGTTGATCTTTCGGGTCTTGTCTAAAAGCTGTACGCTCATAGCCTATCTTCCTTTCATCTGCTTCTTCTGGTTGCTCCACATCCTCGTCATAACAAAAATGGATGTATGGAAATCATACACCCATTTTTCTGAAAATACAATGAAAAATTGCAATTTTTCATTAAATATTTTCAACTTTTTTCGGCTTTGTCTCAACGTATCCGCACTGTGCATCCGCACATACGAGCCTGCTTCCCTTCTCGACCATATAGCCGCCGCAGGTCGGACATTTTTTCTCGACCGGCTTCGCCCATGACATAAACTCGCATTCGGGATTGTTCTCACAGCCGTAATAGCGTCTGCCCTTTTTCGTCTTGCGCAGCACGATGTCCTTGCCGCAGGTCGGACAGGGAACGCCGATCTTTTCCAGATACGGCTTCGTATTCCGACAGTCGGGGAAGCCCGGACAAGCGAGGAATTTGCCGTGCGGTCCGTATTTTACGACCATGTTCCGTCCGCATTCCTCACAGATGACATCCGTCACCTCGTCCGCGATCTCGATCTTTTCCAGCTTCTGCTCCGCGTCTGCGACCGCCTGCTCCAGATCGGGATAAAAATTGCTGACGATCGTTTTCCACTGTACCGTACCTTCCTCGACCATATCAAGCAGCGACTCCATGTTCGCCGTAAAGTGCTCATCCACGATGGTCTCGAATGCCTCCATCATGATCGAATTGACCGCTTCGCCAAGCTCCGTCATGTAGAGATTTTTCTGCTCCTTGGTGATGTAGCGGCGCGCGAGCAGTGTCGTGATGGTCGGCGCATAGGTACTCGGCCGTCCGATGCCGTGCTCCTCCAAGGTCTTTACGAGTGAGGCTTCCGTAAAATGCGGTGCCGGCTGCGTAAAATGCTGCTTTGCATCGGTTTCCTTCAAGGTGAGCGACGTTTTTTCACTGATGGAGCCGAGCAGCACATTACTCTCCTCCTTCTCCTCGTCATCCGCCGCATAAACAGACAGGAAGCCCTCAAATATGAGCTTGGATGCTGATACATGCAGTCGGTAGTCACCTGCTGAGATCTTGACCGCCGTCGTTTCGTAACGGGCGGGATTCATGCGGCTCGCCACGAAGCGATTCCAGATCAACTGATACAGGCGGAACTGGTCTCTCGATAAGGATTCCTTAATGAGCACCGGCATCCGCGCGATGTCCGTCGGACGGATCGCCTCATGCGCATCCTGTATCTTTCCGGTCTTTTTGCCCTCTGCCGGACGCTCTGCGGCGTAGGCTTCGCCGTATTTTTCTGAAATATAGCTGTGTGCGGCGGCGACTGCCTCATCCGCAACACGCACGGAATCGGTTCTCAAGTAGGTAATGATACCGACCGTTCCCTGTCCCTTGATGTCTACGCCCTCGTAAAGCTGCTGCGCGAGACGCATCGTTTTCTGCGTGGAAAAGTTCAGACGCTTGGATGCCTCCTGCTGCAGGGTACTCGTCGTGAACGGCAGCGGTGCTTTCTTGACGCGCTCGCCCTTTTTCACCTCGGTTACGGCAAATGTTGCCTCTGCCAGCTCTTTTTTCACCTGCTCGACCGCCTCTGCATTTCCGAGACGCAGCTTTTCGCTGCCCTTGCCGTCCACCTTTGCGATCAGCGGCTTTTTCTCTCCCTCGACATTCAGCGCGGCTTCGAGTGTCCAATATTCCTCCGGTATAAATTCATTGATCTCATTTTCACGGTCTGCGATCAGCCGCAGTGCCACGGACTGCACGCGTCCGGCTGACAGTCCGCGCTTGACCTTGCTCCAGAGCACCGGACTGATGCGGTAGCCCACCATGCGGTCAAGCATCCGGCGCGCCTGCTGTGCATTGACCAGATCCATGTCGATCTCACGCGGGTTCTTTAACGATGCCTTGACTGCGGACTGCGTGATCTCGTTGAACGTGATGCGGTAAACCTTTTTGTCCTGCAGCTTTAACGCATGATACAGATGCCACGAGATCGCCTCTCCCTCGCGGTCAGGGTCCGTCGCGAGATAGATCTTTTCCGCTTTCTTTACTTCCTTCCGCAGATTGGCGAGAATGTCTCCCTTGCCGCGGATCGTGATATATTTCGGTTCAAAATCGTTCTCCGGATTAAATCCAAGCTGGCTTTTCGGCATATCGCGCACATGCCCGTTGGACGCTGCCACCTCATAATTTTTTCCAAGAAATTTTTTTATCGTCTTCACCTTCGCAGGCGACTCTACAATAACCAGATACTTTGCCATTACCTACATGTCTCCTCTAGCTTACAGATATATAGTGATTTTTCCAAGCCTCCTGTACAAGCCCCTTCTCCTCCAGTTCAAATAAAAGCTCTGCCAGTTCGCCCGCAGGAAGTGCCGTCTGTTCGAGCAGCTCCTCTACGGATTTTGGATGCAAATCGAGACAACTATACACCAAGCGTTGTGACTTTTCAAGTGGTAATTCAATTTTTTCAGATAAAAAATCCAGCTCACCGATCAGCTCCTGCGGTGATGTGAGAATGCCCGCGCCCTGTCGGATCAGGCGGTTGCAGCCCGTACTGAGCGGATCCGTCACGCGCCCCGGAAGCGCATAAACGTCCTTTCCCTGCTCCAAGGCACAGTCCGCCGTGATGAGCGAACCACTCTTTTCCCGCGCTTCTATTATAATGACAAGATCTGACAGCGCGGATATGATCCGGTTCCGCTGCGGAAAAAAGGCTACGCGCGGCGGCAGGTCGGGCGGATATTCAGAAATGATCCCTCCGCAGGATACGATCCGCTCATACAGTGCCGCGTGCTCCGGCGGGTATACGACATTGACCCCGCAGCCTAAGACCGCATAGGTCGGCATCCCTGCATTGAGTGCTCCCTCATGTCCATAGCCGTCGATCCCACGCGCCATGCCGCTGATGATGCTCACGCCGTTTTTGGCAAGGCATTCGGCGGTGCGTCTTGCCATATCACGCCCATAGGCGCTGCATTCCCGCGCACCGACGATCGCAGCCGCCCGCGCATGCTCCGGCGGGAGCTGTCCGATGTAATACAGTCCGTAGGGCGGGTCGTAAATATTCCGAAGCCGCGCGGGATACGCTTCCTGCTCCAGTGATACGAACGAGATGCCGCGCGCTAAAAGCTGTTCCCAGTCACGCTGCAGGTCGCGCCCCTTTTTTGCTGCGCTGATCCGCTCTGCGGCTTCCTCCCGAATGCCGTACAGCCTGCGAAGCTCTGCGCCGGACATATGATAAACCGCTCGCGCACTGCCGCAGTATTTGTGCAACTGATGGATCGTGCGATTGCCGACACCTGCGATGTTTGCGAGCCAGTATGCATACATGATGTCATCCATCGCTACACCTCCCAATATTTCCGATCCAGACTCCGGTAGCAGACTGCCTCCGTCAGATGACGCAGACGCACTGTCTCGCTTCCGTCAAGGTCTGCGATGGTGCGCGCGACCTTTAGGAGCTTGTGATAGGAACGCGCGGACAGCTCGAGCTTTTCATACATCCGCTCCATATAGGCGGTTTCCTTCGCGCCGAGTGCACAATAATCCTCCAGCTCGCCGACCGGAAGCTGGCTGTTGAAGTACCAGTCCTTCCCCGCGTAGCGCTCACGCTGGAGCTGATGCGCCGCAAACACACGCGCGCGGATCACGGCAGAGCTTTCGCCGCCGGATGCCGCCGTCAGCTCCTGATAAGTCACAGGCTCTGCTTCCGCGCAGAGATCCATCCGGTCAAGTAACGGCTGACTGATGCGAGATAGATAGCTGCGTATGAGCGTATTGCTGCACCGGCACCGCTGTCTGTCCGGATAATAGCCGCATTTGCACGGATTCATCGCGCAGACGAGCAGGAAATCCGCAGGATAGGTAAAGCTGCCGTTGACGCGCGAAATGGTGATCTGTCCGTCCTCCATCGGCTGGCGCAGGATCTCTAACGTCGTTTTTTGAAATTCCGGAAGCTCGTCCAAAAAGAGCACGCCGCGATGCGCGAGCGATACCTCGCCGGGCTTTGGCAGGATCCCGCCGCCTGCAAGCCCCTGCGGACTGATCGTGTGATGCGGTGCGCGGAACGGTCGCTGCGTCATCAGTCCGTGACCGGCGTGCAGCATGCCGCACACGCTGTAGATCTTGGACACCTCCAACTGTTCTGCCTGCTCCATCGGCGGCAGGATACCGGGGATCCTGCGCGCGATCATGGTCTTTCCCGCGCCTGCCGGTCCGATCATCAGCAGATTGTGCATCCCGCTCACCGCGATCTCACAGGCGCGCCGCAGCATCCGCTGTCCGTTCACATCCGAAAAATCGGCATACTGCGGGATCTCCGGTGTGACCGTATTCGGGCAGACGACAAGCTCCGGCTCTGCTTCTCCGGCGCACAGCTTCATCACCTGCCCGATATGACTGACCGGACAGATCCCGATGCCGTCTACCAGTGCCGCTTCTGCCAGATTGGATCGCGGCAGGATGCAGCGGCTGATGCCGCGTTCCTTTGCCATGAGCAGGATCGGCAGGATCCCTTCCACTGCCAGAATGTCTCCGTTCAGACCGATCTCGCCGATGACAAGCGTCTGTGACAGTGCCTGCTCCGTGAGGACACCGAGCGCCGTCAGAACGGCGAGTGTGATCGGCAGGTCAAAGCCATTCCCGCTTTTTTTGATATTTGCCGGAGAAAGATTGATCGTGATGCGCTTCGCGGGAAGCTGATGCCCGCAGTTACGCAGTGCTGTCCGCACGCGCTCCTTTGCTTCGCGCACCTCTGACGCGAGAAAGCCCACCATTTCAAAAACCGGCAGGCCGTCACTGACATCTGCCTCAACATACACCGGCAGACTGTCGATCCCATGCAGGATCGCAGTTGTTACGATACTGTACATACCGTCTCCTCTCTGCGTGCCACATGAGAAATCCATATACGAAAAAAAGATGAACCCATTGTAGCATGGATTTCATCTTTTTTGAAGTTTTTTATGATTTTTTCATATTTTTACGACAATTTACAAGGCTCATGTTCAGCCGTCAATCGCGTTTTCATCCGCTCCGCATTCCGCAAAACCGCTCCGCAGGCGTTCCAGCGCGCGTTTCTCGATCCTGCTCACATAGGAGCGCGAGATCCCGATGCGGTCTGCGATCTCCCGCTGTGTCAGCGGTGTCCTGCCGCCCAGCCCATACCGAAGCTCGATGACCAGCCGTTCCCTGCCATGCAGGCACCGGTCGATCAGTCGGCGCAGCAGTCCGATTCGCGCACGCAGATCCAGCTCCTCAGCGACATCGGGATCCTCACTTTCGCAGATGTCCAGAATACAGATCTGATTGCCCTCCCGATCCACGCCGACCGGCTCATAGAGCGACACCTCGCGTGCGAGCTTTTTTCGTGCCCGAAGGTACATCAGAAGCTCATTGTCAATGCAGCGCGCCGCGTAGGTCGCAAGCCTGCTCCCGCGCGCGTCATTGAACGTCGCAACTGCCTTGATCAGTCCGATCGTGCCGATGGAGATCAGCTCCTGCGTTTCCTCCGCAACGTTCTGATACTTTTTCACCATATGCGCCACCAGACGCATGTTGCGCTCCACCAGTACATGCTGCGCAGAAAGGTCTCCGTTTTTCATCCGTGCGATGTATTCCTGCTCCTCCTGCCGGCTCAGCGGCGGCAAAAATGTCTTCAAACGCTTCTCTCCGATCCATCAGAGCGAACTTAATACAGTCTATGTGTCGGACATCTTTGCTGTGCCTTTCCAATTATTTTTTCCCGAGCACCGTCGTTCGGATATACCGGAACGTCGCCTCCTCGCCCTCGTCGGCGATCATCTGCAGGAGCTGTTCGAGCAGTGCACGCGTTTCCTGATGCAGGACATGATGCTCCCGCTTGCTCATGTAATATTCGAGCGGAGAACGATCCGTGTAGGCGGACTTTTTGTAAATGCGCGATGCCGCCACACGGTCAGCGACCATTTCCGCGACATACCGCTCCGGCATCCGCATTCCGGCGATCTTCTGGTCGCCCTTCACGTCATAGTCGATCCAGTATTCCAGATGATGCTTATTTCTGCCCTTGTGGTGCAGCCACGCGGTCGAATAACCGTACTCCGCGCGCTCGCCGTTGTGCGGGCTTTGATCCTCCATAAAATATTTCGCGCCGATGCGAAATTCCGCCCATGAATATTTGGACAGATCATGCGTCAGACCCTGCCAATACAGCCCCATGCGAAAGCAGTTTTTGCGCACGAGCCTGCGGTGGGCGTTGATCGTCTTTAAGTGTTTCCATGCTTTACGAAACGACATTTCCAAGATACCTCCAGATCAAGTACAGACATAATATGTGTACCGGATAAAATGCATAAAAAAAGTATTTTGCCGACGGACCGCGCTGTCCATTGTAGAAGCCGACAAAGAGCGCCGCCGGCAGGCAGAAGCACTCCAGCAGTCCGTAGGTACAGTAGCTGAGCACCATGATCGTGAGCCACTGCAAAACAGGATGCCCGCGCAGGACATAAAAGCACAGGATCATCAGAATGCCGACCACTCCGTAATCCGGCTTGATCACGAAATGTGTCAGCAGACCGATCAGCACCAAAAACAGTGCCGCGCACAGACGGTTTGACCACGTATGCAGCGCCCATACACAGATCAGTCCGAGCAGCAGCGTGAAAAACACATTCTGATGCTGTACATACACCGGTGTATGAAAAAACGCGAGGTCAAACGGCACCTCAGAGATCAGCGCAAATAAAAACAGCCGCCCCATGTATTTTTTTACATTATGCGTATGCAGAAAGCCTTCCACCAAAAGAAAGCAGTAGATTGGAAACGCGAGCCTGCCGACCATGCGCAGCCACAGCACCGTCGGAAACAGCGCCGCCCCGATATGATCCAGCAGCATGGAGCAGACGGCAAGGCATTTCAGATCAAAGGTCGTAAACCCGCGAAAGCGTCGTGCCTCGGTCATGCAGTCTCCTCCTCCGGCTGCTCCGATGCCTCGGCGGTGTGCAGCACAAGCACACTGCAGCCGCTGAGCTGGCAATACTGATGCTTTTCATCGATCAGTCCTTTGCCAAACAGCACCTGCCACTCCGTTCCTGCGGGCGGCTTCGGCAGTGCGAGCGCCAGTCCGTTCTGTGAGAAATCCCATGCGATGTAGAGATCCTCCGTTTCCCCTGCGTAGGCACCGCCGTATGCGGCACCGACTCCCTGCATGGACGGAAGGATCTCACTCCATGCCTGCGCACCGTGATACGACAGATCGGGCAGTCCCTGTGCCTTTCGGTCAGTCATTTCAAACGGCTCGTCCGCACGGATGCACGGATGCGCACGCCGCAGCGCCAGAAGCTCCTTGACATATTCATGGAACTGAGCGAACCGTCCGCGCTGCTTCCAGTTTACCCAGCCGGTACGGTTGTCCTGACAGTAAGCATTGTTATTGCCGTTCTGCGAATTGCCGAACTCATCACCGGCGAGGATGAGCGGAACACCCTGCGCCAGCACGACGGACGCGATCGCAAGCCGCATGAGCCGTTCCCGCTGTCCGCAGATGCTTTTTTTCCGCGAAGCACCCTCTACACCGCAGTTCACGCTGAAATTCCAGTCATTTCCGTCTGCGCCGTCCTCTCCGTTCGCCTCGTTGTGCTTCTGCGCGTAGGCGAACACATCCGCGAGCGTAAAGCCGTTGTTATTTGCAAAATAATTGACAAAGCCGACCGCCGGATGCTGCTTTCGCTGTTGATTCAGGTATTCCACCAGATTTGCTTCCTGATGGTTCACCTGCTTACGCGCCGTGTAAAGGAAATCGTCATTATAAACATACACATGCGGATACGCGGCAGGCTGCTCCCAGACTGCCTCCGGCACATGCAGTGCAAAGATTTTTGTCCGCCGCAGCAGCACGTCACAGATCGCACTCTCCACCGCCGTCATGTCCGCGAGCAGATGAAAACCGTCCACATGATAGCTCAGCACCCAGTAGCGCAGGACATCTATGATATAGTTCGGATTTTCCGAGCCGGAAAAGCTCATTTCCAGCACGCACTCCATTCCTGCGGCATGCAGGGCACGCACCAGTGTCCGAAATTCCTCCGATGCACTCTTACCGGCGGCGTAAGCCGCCTTCGGTGCAAAATAATCTCCATCGCCGTAGCCCCAGCAGTTGATGCGCAGTGCATCCTTTTTCCGCTGCTCTGCCTCACGCTGCTGCAGCAGGCGATAGCCCTCCACAGCCTGCGGTGCCCAACCGTCGAAATTCATGCCGTTATGCTCCGGCTCCGGCAGCACCAGCTCCTCAAATTCATAGACCGGCATCAGCTCCACCGTCGTGACCCCAAGCTCCTTTAAGTACGGGATCTTTCCGATCAGTCCCGCGAACGTGCCGCGGAGTGACGGCTTCTGGTCGGTATCATCCTTGGTAAAGCCGCGCACATGCAGCTTATACATCACCATATCCGTGCGCGGGATCTCCGGATGACGGTCTCCCTGCCAGTCAAAATCATCCAGATCAAAACCGCTCCGCACGACAAAATCCGGTGAAAGACGGCGCTCATCCGCCCATTTTTCCCTGCCGATGATGCGTCTGGCATACGGATCCACGACCACCTCTCCGTCGATCACATAATTATAATCATATCGCGCTTCGTCCAGTCCGCGGACGCAGACGGAGCGCACGGCACCGATGCAGTATTCCTTCGGCACCGGTATGTCACGGCTGATCTGCGTTCCCTTTTTGCCGCGTCTGTCATAGAGCCGGATCGCACAGTCGCACTCCTGCTCACCCTCAAATGTAAAGCAGATCCCATCCGCGAGCCTGCCCGCACCAAATCCGCCGTAATTTCCCTCAATGATCTGTTCGTTTCCCTTGTTCTTCATATAATTCCGCCTTTTTCTTACATTCACATAAAATACCCCTGTACATACTCCTTTACATTATAGCAGTTTGCCTACGGTTTTGCATACCCCCTTTTTATTCCCTTGACAGCCGAATCCATCATCCCCTATAATGACGTTAAGCGAGCCGCCGCGCGCGGCACGGATCAAAAATGCGGACAAGCGGAAAATAGGAGGATATCCCCATGAGTGAAAATGAAATACTGGAAAATGAATTTGAGGAGGACGGCGAGGATTACCGCGTGACACTGGATCTCGACGACGGCAGAACCCTCGAATGCGCCATTATGACCATCCTTGAGGTGGAGGGTCAGGATTATATCGTACTCGTTCCGGTCGATGAGAACGACGAGCCGGTAGACGAGGGCGAGGTCTTCATCTACCGCTACTTTGAGGACGAGGACGAAAACCCGACGTTAGAAAACATCGAGTCCGAGGAGGAATTTGAAATGGTTTCTGAAGCCTTTGATGAATTTCTCGATGAGCAGGAATTTAATTCCCTTCCGTAAAAAACCTTACTCACGCATCACCTGCCGCAGCTTCAAGCTCACTTAAAAATCTTGAGGCTGCGGCATCTTTATTGTTCACGGTCGTGCTGTGCGAGATCCACAGGCGATCCTTCGCACGTGTCATTCCGACATAAAAAAGTCTCCGTTCCTCCTCGATATCGGCTTCCAGCACGGCTTTCCGGTACGGAAGCAGCCCTTCCGTGAGCTGCGGCAGGAAAACGGCTGCAAATTCCAGCCCCTTTGCACCGTGCAGCGTGCGGATCTGCACACCGTCGGCATCGGGTCTTTTATTTTTTTCCGTCCGCATCCTTGCGCAGTATTCCGTCACCTGCTCCTCCCACTCTGCGATCGTATGATAGCCGGTCGCGGACTGCTGCAGCTCGTCCAGTATGTCCAAAAGCTCCGTGCGCGCTTGTCCGTGCGTGTCTGCATATTCCGTGACAAATTCCTCATAGCCGATCCCCTTCCGCACATAGTTCATCGCCGCGAACGGCCCCATATGTGACATGACCTGCAGATCCTCCGCAAGCTGTGCGATCCTGCGCGCGATCCACGGCTGCTCCTCGTACACGGCTTCCCAACTGTCGAGATCCACGGTCGGCTCGTCGAGCACGTCACGGCTCAGATACCGCACCGGTCGGTTCATGATCTGTAAAAAAAGACTCCGGTCACGCCTGCCCGCGGCGAGTGAAAGATACGCACGCATATCCTTGGCGATCCAGTGGTCATACAGCAGCGGTACGCGCTCCTTCGCGACGAACGGGATCCCCTCGCGTGTCAGAAGCTCTAGGAGATACCCCGCCTGCCGGTTCGTCCGGAACAGCACGGCGATGTCTGAATATGCCGTTCCCTCCGCATGGATCGAACGGATCTCCCGTATGATCGCCTGATTTTCCCGCATCGGTGACGGAAATTCCTGCATTTTCACCTCACCCATGACGCTTCGGGCTGCAAAAATCTCTTTTTCAAAGCGGTTCTGATTGTGTGCGATCAGCCGTCCGGCAAGCTCCACGATCGTTTTGCCGCTGCGGTAATTTTCTTTCAGATACAGTTGTTTTGCATCTGCATAATCGGTCACAAACTGCCGCATCAGCTCCGGTCTGGCTCCGCGGAACTGATAGATGGACTGGTCGTCATCCCCGACGAAAAACAGCTCATTTTCAGGCGCAGCGAGCATACGGAGCACCTCGTACTGCAGTCGGTTCATGTCCTGCACCTCATCCACGAGTATGTACCGGAAGCGCGACTGCCATGCGCGCAGATGATCCGGTCTGTTTTTCAACAGCTCACAGGTCATCGTCAGCATGTCGTCAAAGTCGATCAGACGGTTTTCCCTCAGCTTCGTGTCATACGCGCGGTAAATATCCCGAAACTGCTCACTGCCACAGCATTTTGCGTAATAATGCGACAGGTCGAGCTGTTCATTTTTCACGGCACTGATCTCACCGAGCAACTGCTCCATCAGCTCCTGCTGTTCATCCTCGGACAGGTGATAGCCTGCCGTGATCTCGCGCAGAAATGCATATTTCCATTCCTGCGTGATGATCTGATCCGCACGGTAATGATAGGCGTGCTTTAAGATAGAAAAAAATACGGCGTGAAACGTTCCGAACTGCACCGGCAGCTTCTGACCGTTCATGGACGCAAAAAAACGCTGACGCATCTCGTCTGCGGCAGCTCTGGTGAATGTGATGACCAAAATATGCTGCGGCGGAACGCCCTTTCGTTCCACCAGATAGCGGATCCGTCCGGTGATCACGGCAGTTTTGCCGGAGCCGGGACCCGCGAGCACGAGCGATGCGCCGTCACCCTCCGTGACCGCACGCCGCTGTGAATCGCTGAATACTGACATATCTATACCTTTCTGAATCCTATCCTGTCCGAATATCCGATCCGAACGGATGCCTAACAGATGCGGGGCAGCCCCTCTCCATACAGCACGTCTAACACACGTCTGCCGCCGATGGCAGTCCGCACGAGTGCCGTGCCTGCCGCCTCATCCGTCACCTGACCGATGCAGACAGCCTTTTCTCCATAGCGGGCGTGCCGCATCAGCTCGCAGGCGCGCACCGCATCTGCGCCGTCAACGACCGCGAGGAGCTTCCCCTCATTTCCCATATACAGAGGATCCAATCCCATCAGTCCGCAGAAATCCCGTACCTGCGCATCGACCGGAAACAGCTCCTCCGACAGCTCAAAGGTCACGTGCGAGCGTTCGGCAAGCTCCTTTGCCACGGTCGCGAGTCCGCCGCGCGTGATATCACGCAGACAGTGAACGCGGATCCCATTGTTTAACAGGGTGTGCACCAGCTCACCGAGCGGCGCACAGTCACTTGTGATCGTATTCGTGATGCCGAGCCGGTGTGACAGGATCGCCGCATGGTGGTCGCCGAGCGTACCAGACACTAGGATCGCATCCCCGCATTTTGCATTTGCGGCGCTGATGTCCGTGCCCTCCGGCACAAAGCCGACACCTGCGGTGTTTATCATCAGTCCGCCGTTTCCCTCCGTGACCTTGGTATCCCCCGCCACGATGAGAACGCCCGCTTCCCGCGCGGTCTCTGCGAGCGAGTGCACCACACGCCGGAGCAGCTCCACATCCAGCCCCTCCTGTAAGATAAAGCCGCAGGTTAAATATTTCGGCACGGCTCCCCGCATCAGCAGGTCATTCACCGTTCCGCACACACTGAGCCGCCCGATGTCACCGCCTGCAAATTCGAACGGTGTGACAACAAAGCTGTCCGTCGTGACCGCGATCCGTCCGTTGCCGGAAACGACTGCGGCATCCTCCATCGCAGAAAGCACGTCATTATCAAATTCTGCTGCAAAAATATCATTGATCAGCGCACCGGTGGCGCTTCCGCCACTGCCATGTGCCATTGTTATGTTCATAAATTTCTCCTTACCGTGTCCGGTGATACATCAGATACTGGTGACAGCTTCCCTCCTCGGACACCATGCACGCGCCCTGCGGCTGCTGCGGTGTACAGACCGTTCCAAACAGCGGACAGTCCACCGGCAGACACTGTCCCATCAGCACACGGTCACAGCGGCACGCACGGTTTTTCTTATGATCCTCCGCAAGTCCTTCACTGCCTGCGTCAAAACGGCTGTATGCCGCGCGGAGCAGCCTGCCGGAAGCCGGTATCGTCCCCATCCCGCGCCACGCGGCATCCGAAGGCTCAAAGAAGCGATCCACTGCCTCCTGCGCGATCCGGTTGCCTGCCGCAGTCACGACAGACGGATAATAATTTTTTACGGTCGGCGCTTCTCCCCGCTCCCGCGCAGCGAGCACGGCACGCGCGATCCCATAGATCGCAAGGAGCAGCTCCTCTGCCCGAAAGCCTGCTACGCAAAACGGCACATGATAGTGCTCTGCCAGCGGCAAAAAGACATCCGAGCCGGTCACGGCAGCGACATGTCCCGGCGCGAGAAAGCCGTCGATCGCCGTTTCCTGCTCACACAGCCATGCAATGACCGGCGGCATCGTTTTCAGTGCCGTGAGCAGCCGTACATTTTCTATTTTTTCCCCGATCAGACGGTCTAAAAGCATCGCATAGACCGGTGCGGTCGTTTCAAAGCCGACTGCCGCAAATACATACTGCCGGTCGGGATGCTCCCTTGCGAGCGCCAGCACGTCTGTCGGCGCGTACACCATCTGCACATGTGCACCCTCACCCATCACATCGGACAGACTGCGCACCTCCCCCGGTACACGGATCAGGTCACCAAAGGTCACGACCCATGTATCCGGCTCCATGGAAAGCGCGATCAGACGATCGATATACGCTGTCGGTGTCACGCAGACCGGACAGCCCGGGCCGCTGATCAGCCGGATATGCGGCGAGAGCAGTCCGCTGATCCCATATTTAGAAATGGCAGCCGTGTGACTGCCGCATACCTCCATGATAGAGATATCCGCACCGTCATACGCTGCCAGCCATGCTTTGATCTGATCGATCCTTCCGTCACTGTATTTCTCACTCATGCGTTTTCGATTTCCTCAAATAATCCTGCAAGCTCCTCCGCCTCGCCTGCTGAGAGCTTTTGCAGGATACAGCCTGCGTGAACCAGCACATGATCTCCCACCGCAAGCGGCACCAGACCGGAAACCGCACGCACGCGGTTTCCGCTGAAATCTACAAGTGCTTCTTTCTCATACAGTTCGATGACCCTGCCTGCCATTGCCACACACATTGCTATGCTTCCTCTTTCTTTTCTGCAGGTTTTTCTGCGGGCTTCTCCTCCGGCTTTTCGACCGGCTTCTGATAGATCGCCTCTTTTTTCTCTGCGCCGGGGGTCTGATAGCCCGGTGAGATCGTCAGACATTTCTTCGGACATACCTGTGTACAATAGCTGCACTGCACACAGTCAAACCGGTTGATCGCCCATGTGCCTGCTTTTCGGTCTACCGTGATCGCACGCGGCGGACAGTTGCGGCTGCAAAGTCCGCACAGGATGCACTGCTCGATGTCGATATCAATATGTCCGCGGCTCCGCTCGGGATATACCGCAGGCTTTGCAGGATATTCCGTCGTCACCGGCTTGGAAAACAGATTTTTCAGCATGATCCCCGTAAAGGGCATAAACTTTGACATTTTCTGACTCCTTTCCTATCGCTCTGTACAACTGATACAGGGATCAATGGTAAGAATAAGCAGCGGCACGTCAGCAAACTGACAACCCTTCAGCGTTTTCAGCAGTGCCGGAATATTGGCAAAGGTAGGGGTGCGGATGCGGATACGCTCAAGGAACTTGGAGCCGTCTGCTTTCGCATAGTAGATCGCCTCTCCTCTGGGCTGCTCCACACGCATGAAATACTCGCCGTTCGGATTTCCCTTGACAGGAACTGCGATGTCACCCGCCGGAATCTTGTCCACTGCCTGCCGGATCAACTGGATGGACTGGTACATTTCGCGGATACGCACATCACAGCGCGCGAACGAATCACAGTCCTCACTCGTGATCACCTCAAAATCCAGATCGCCATATGCCGCATAGCCGAGCTTTCTGGTATCACGCGCGATACCGCTCGCGCGGAGCATCGGTCCTGCCGCTCCGAGATCATGTGCTTCCTGCGGAGTCAGGATGCCGACACCCTTTAATCGCGTCATGACCGTATAATCCGTGAGGAAGATGTCTGCGATCTTATGCAGCTCTGCCTCAAAGCCGTTCAGTTTTTCTACAAATGCATGGAGCATATCTGACGGCATATCCTTCAGCACACCACCCACGGCGTTCACGGAAAAGATGACGCGTCCGCCGGTGGACTGCTCGAACATGTCAAGGATCTGCTCACGCATCCGCCAGCACTGATAAAACAGGCTCTCAAAGCCGAAGGCATCTGCCAGCAGTCCGAGCCACAGCATATGGGAATGCAGACGGCTCATTTCACACCAGATCGTGCGCAGATACCGTCCTCTCGCCGGAACCTCAACCTCCATGATATGCTCGATCGTTTCACAATACGTCATGCCGTGCATAAAGCTGCAGATCCCGCAGGTACGCTCGACGACATACTGCATTTCCTTAAAATCCTTCTTTTTTACCAGTGATTCCAGTCCGCGATGAACGAAGCCGATGGACGGGATCGCTTCTACGACGCGCTCATCATCCAGCACGAGATCCAGATGCAGCGGCTCCGGTAATACCGGATGCTGCGGTCCAAACGGAACCACACTTCTTTTACTTGCCATAATCGCTCGAACCTCCTACAATATTTTCATCGGCGCGGTATCATCGATCCGGTACAGCTTATCGTGGTAATCCACGGAGATCAGCTTTACCTTCACGCCGAACAGCTCCGCCATCTCATTTTCATAGAGAAATGCGGGCGGGTAAATGTGTGTGATGCTCGGAACCTCCTCCTGCTCGTCGATCACGAGACGCAGGGTTTTCCATTCATAATCCAGTCCGAACGTATAGCTCAGCTCGTAACCATGCTCAATGCTCACGGCATGGATCTGCATCAGCCGATGGCCGATCGCCTGCAGCTCCATGACCTTTATCAGTAACTCTCCGGTCGTCACCGGAACAAGCTCACATCCTGTATCTGCCATAATGACTCCCCTTTCTAGCTCTCCTTTGTTCCTGCTTTCATGTCCTCATGCTTTTTCTGGAACAGTGCCACTGCCTGTACGATACCGTCGATGATCGACTGCGGACGTGCCGCACAGCCCGGTACATAGATGTCTACCGGTATCACGGTATCCGCGCCGCCCTTGATATTGTAGCAGTCCTTGAACACACCGCCGGTGCAGGCGCAGGTGCCGACCGCACAGACGACCTTCGGATTCGGCATCTGCGCGTAGATCTGCTCGACGACCGATGCATTCTGTGAATTGATGCCTCCGGTGATCAGCAGGATATCTGCATGCATGGGATTTCCCGTATTTACAACTCCAAAGCGCTCTGCATCATAAACCGGTGTCAGACACGCCAAAACCTCGATATCACATCCGTTGCAGCTGCTTCCGTCATAATGCAGCAGCCACGGTGATCTGGATACATTTGCCATTTTTCTCCTCCTACTTCGATATCAGGACCAGTATGGTCAGATTGATGCCGCCTGCGATCAGCGTCACCGCCCATGTGCTCACGAGCAGCACCTTCCAGTTCACACGCGCAGACACGTTATCGATCAGTATCTCAAAGAAATACGTTGCGAGGATCACGATGATCGCAACCACATAGCTGACCGGATTGCTGTTCACGATGAACAGCGCCACGACACCCATCAGAAATACGACCTCATACCATTCGGCAAGGTGGATCAGCGCCAGATTGGAGCCGACCATTTCCTGTGTGATGCCGCGCACGACCTCCTGATGCGCATGATGTGCCGTACTCAGGTCAAACGGTGATTTTCTCATTTTGATGGTCAGTATAAATAAAAACCCGACAAATACACCCGGCAGGTAAAGGATCGCACTCGTATCACGTGTAATGATCTCACTCACATAGAAGGTATCCGTTGCCACATAGAAGCCGACTGCCGTCAGCAGTACCATCGGCTCATACGCCATCATCTGTACCAGCTCACGCTGACAGCCGACGGACGCATACGGCGAATGGGTGAACGATGCCGCAAGCACAAGGAACATCGCGCAGGTCGTCAGTGCAAAGAAGCAGAGCAAAAGATCCATGCCTGCATAAAACAGTCCGCCTGCGATCACCATAAAGATCAGATACGTCATGACAAGGAACGTCTGCGAGCGCTTTACGACGAGCGGCTCCTTCTGGAACAGCTTTATCACATCATAAAACGGTTGGAACACGGACGGTCCCTTTCTGCCCTGCATACGCGCCGACACCTTCCGGTCGATGCCGTCCAAAAGCCCGCCGACAAACGGCGCGAGCAGCAGATATAAAATTAAAAAGATCACAGATTGTATACTCATTACAGCGCACCTCCGATCACCAGACACATCAGAATGATCAGCACGGCTGCACTGATGATGATACTGGGTGTCAGCAGCCGGTCCTCGCCCAGATAATCGACCATATACCAGTTGGCGGTATAAAGCTGCCGTTCCTCTCCGTAGGAATCAATAAAGTTTTTATTATCACCGGCATTCACGCCGTTCATATAAGCGATGACATGCTTTCTCTTGTGATGCTTCGTTCCGATGTAGCATACGACCGGAAGGATCACGACTGCAATGAGCAGCAGCACCATCACGAGCACCGCCGAGCTGTCAAGCGTTACCTCTGCACCGCCGAGCAGTGTCATTTCGATCGGCACAACGACGTATTTTGACATCGGGATACAGAGAAGGCAGATCACGACCATACAAAACGCATGGATATAAAGGGATGCATATTCGTTCTTTTTGGTCACGTCACGCACCGGCTTGTCCACACGCGGCGGCCCGATGATCTTTGCCATCCATTTTGTCCAGTAGAACATCGTCGTTGAGCTTCCGAAGGCGATGAATAAAATGAGCAGCGGGTTTGACGCATCGACGAATGCCTTGAACGCCGCCCATTTTGCGATCAGCATACCGAACGGTGCCAGATACATGCCGGCGATACCGATCAGCATGATAAAGGTCAGCTTCGGCAGACGATAGATCATCCCCTGCATATTCTCGATGTTCCGGCTGTGCAGCGCATTCTCAACGGCTCCGACATCCTGGAACAGCATGGATTTACTCACGGCATGGAACACGAGCAGATAGATCGCAGCCCATACGGTCTCCGCTCTGCCGACACCTGCACAGGCGACGATCAGACCGAGGTTTGAGATCGTGGAATACGCGAGCACTGCCTTTGCATCTGATTTGGAGATCGCGAGCAGCGATGCCATAAGGAACGTGATACCGCCGATAAAGCTGACCATCGTTCCGTTCATCGTTCCGCAGAGCGCCGGTGACAGACGGAGCAGCAGATATACGCCCGCCTTTACCATCGTCGCACTGTGCAGCAGCGCGGAGGACGGTGTCGGTGCCACCATCGCACCCAACAGCCATTTGGAAAACGGAAGCTGTGCGGATTTGGTCAGTGCCGCAAACGCAAAGCATGCGATCGGGATCGTAAGCCCTGCGGACACGATTGCCTGCAGGTCAACCGTACCCTTCTGCATGACCGCCCACGCAATACCGATGGCGAGCATCAGTCCGCCGAGCAGGTTCATCCACAGCGCACGGAAGGAGTTCTGTACGGCTTCCTCCGTCTTGGTATAACCAATCAGCAGGAAAGAACAGATGCTTGTGATCTCCCAGAAAAAGTCCACCCAGAGCATGCTCTTAGACAACACCAGTCCGAACATCGCACCGAGGAATATAAATATCAGCGTAAAGAAATAGTATCTCCGATCGGGATACTCCGTATGATAATGATGATAGCCGTGCATGTAGCCGACTGCATAAATGGTGATCATACCGCCGATGAATGCGACGATCACGAGCATCAGCAGGGAAAAACGATCCAGCAAAAGCTGCGGTGTCTCCTCAAACGCCGGTCCGTAATGCTCGACCCAGATCACGAGCAGTGTCTGTACGACCGACAGCACGCTGATCACGACCTTTTTGTGACGGACGCACTGATAAACGACGAGGAACATCAGACCGACCTCAGCGATGAGGATCAGCATCTCGACCAGCTCGCTGTGCACCGTGAGCGTATACTCTGCCGAGCCACGCTTCATGTAATCCACTGCGATATACACAACGGTCAGCATGATGACTGCGAGCGATGCATACGCCACGCCGTTACGCATTTTGTTATTCCTTATTGCATACATAAAGACTGCCGCCACGAACGGGAAGCAGATAAGGAATGGTATCAGGCTCATAACTGTAACTCCTTTCGACCTGTCAGGTCTTATGTGTTTTGTAAAAAAATCACGTCTATTATAATCCTTTTTTTATGAAATGTTAATAGAAAACCTCTGCTAAAATGACGATTTTTATATAAATTTTACTAATTTTTACAACCATCCACTATGTCAGACGGTCGATCGACAGCTCATCCACCGAGCGGACGATCTCACGGATCTTGTCCTCGTATTCGGGATGCTGCTTCATGAGCTGATCCACCTCGCCGCGCTCACTCTCGACCATGTCCGCATGATACTGGATGCGCGCGCGCAGCTTCTGCCTGCGCACAATGAGATTGTGCTTGATCTCCGACATTTCGGATGACTTCACCAGTGCCTGCGGCTGGTCACACCACACCTTTGCATCGTAGAGCTGATATTCCTGCAGCTTCGTGAGCAGTCTGTGGCTGTACACGCCCGCCTCATCATTCGTCCGTTCAAAGCGTTCCTTTTCGCGCAACGCCTCCTGATATTGCTGCCAGCGGTAGTTCAGATCCCGCGAGCCTTTCACGTGATATTTTTCACATGCATAATCCACGGCATTTGTGATGTTGACATACTTGATCTTGGTACGGTTCAACAGTGCGATCGCATGATTGGCATTCAGCTCCGCCTGCGCGATGCCGCTTCTGGCATTCTGATAACGGATCAGTATAAAAAAGCCGCCGCCGATCGCCAGCGCCGCCACCACGATCCAGCCCCATGTCACATCAATGGAAAAGCCTGCCTGCAGCACGGCAAGCAGCACGAGCAGCAGGAAAAAGACGGAAAACACGAGATACGACGCGATCCGCAGCACATAGGTCTCATGGAGCAGGCTGTTCCGGAGCAGCGTCCACTGCATCTTTTCCCCCTCCAGATAAGACATATCGCTCTTTACGGTCGTCTGATATGCCTCGTTCGTCTGGAGCCTGCGGATGGCATCCGGTATCTCATCCTGCATCTGCTCCATCATCACATAATCCGTATCGGAGATCTTTTTTGACGTGTTCAGATACGCATCCCGCCTCTGGTTCAGCCGGCAGAGCTGCTCTGCGGTCGCAGAAAGCTCATTCTTTTTTTCATCCGGCAGTCCGGTCAGCGTTTCGATATCCTCCAGATAGCGGGTGACGATATCGTATTCCTTTCTTGTCTCGTCCAGCTCCCGCGCAGCCTCAATGATCTGCTCGCAGTGGTCGAGCACGTGATGCCCGATCTGCCGCTGGCTCTGCACCTCATCGGGCAGACTGCCCTCCTGCCTAAGTTCTGCGTCTAAAAGCTCTGAAAGCGGCTCCTGCGTCCGTTCCTTCCGGTGAAACAGTCGTTGTAATAATCCCATATGCTCTCCTTACCGTGTACTAACACTCACACTGACTCTGATAATCCTGCAGCCACTGCAGCAGCGCCGTATCGTTTACCTGTCCTGCCGCCGCACACCGCGTCTGCGCGAGCAGCTCCTCCATATGCGTCCGTTCCGCGCGGATCTGCTCCGCATTCGATGCAAAGCGCGCAGCGAGCTTTTCCAGCAGCTTCGGATCACCCGACAGACATGCGGCATCGACCGCCTCCTGCAGCGTTTCCATCCGGTGGTTCAGCATAAATCCGCGGATCAGACATTCCACCGCCTCGCCATAATCCTGAAGTCTTGCATAGGCGCAGCCGAGGTTGCTCCAGATGTCGCCTGCCACGTGTCCCTGCCGCGTGATGAGCTGCTCGTCATTTAAGAGCAGACGGTACGCATGGATCGCCTGCACATATTGTTCCTTCTGCATGAGCTGGTCGCCGTACATTTTTTTCGCCTCAAGCCCGCTCATGTGATCATATTTCTGGAGCTGTACGTTCAAGATCTGCAGCTCACTCGTCGTCAGATATCCGTTCGCCGCCTCAAGCGGGAGAAAAAAGTCCTTTAAGCCGCTCTCCGCTGCGAGCTTTTCCCGCAGCAGTCCCGCAAGCTCCCGAAGTCTAAGCTGCTCCTCCACCCAGCAGATGAACGTCTCGTTCATAAAATCCTCACGCGCCACAAAGCGCACGGACTGCAGGTAGTACATCAGCTCCTCTAACGAATAGATATTTACTTTCGCACTCCCGATGTAAAACGGCTGCTCTGCGCGCGGTGTTTTACATAAAATCAACTGTCCCATACCAAACTCCTGACTCTGCCCTGTCCGATCCGGCAGATCCGTCCGTTGTCCGTTTTATCATATAATCTTATAACAAAAGCTCATATTCCCATTTCTGTCCGGTGCCCGCCACCAGCTCACCCAGTCCGATGTCCGTCAGCGTGACCGTCACCTCACGATCCGAATGCGGAACTGCTTCTATGCGGATCCGCGTGGTGCGGTTTTCCCGCTTTGGAAGTGCGCCAAGCTCCAGCGACTCGATCCGTGCCTCGCGGCTGCTCGGCTGCTGGATCCAGAAATCCACGGACGGTGAACCGTCGATGATCAGCTCACAGCTCCCCTCCGACTCATACCACGGCTTTCCTGCCGTGATCAGTGTATAAAATGCCATGCTGCCGCGCTCATAGACCTTCAGACTCACATTGCACTTCATTTCATGCTCTCCGAGATAGACATATGCCGGAAGCCCAGCTTCATCGAGCCGCATCGCGGCATAGCACGCGCCCTTGGAAAACAGATTTTTCCCGAGGAATACCCGCCGTCCCTGACAGAGCAGCCGCAGGGACTGCTTCATCCAGCCGTCCTCAAAGCCGTCTCCGACGAGGTAGACCGTCGATATGATCTGTTTGCCGAACGCCTGCGGGATGATGCGTGCAAAGACCTCATCCGCCTGCACTGCCTCGATCGCATAGCTTTCCTCACGGATCAGAAGTACCTGCGGCCGCGACTCCCTGCCGCGCTCCAGACACCAGAACCTCATCCGTCTGCCGTCATAGGAAAACAGTGCCACATCATGTGCAGACAGCTCCGGCGGCTGATTGCTGCCATAATAAAAGAAGCTCTCCTTGTGATCCATAAAATGGATCGTTCCCTCCGGCAACTGCATGGATGCCGCACACGCGCGGAGCAGCCGTATCATCGCTGCATCCAGATACTGCGTGGTGAGCACCAGCCGCTGCAGGTGTGCATGCGGTCCGAGTCTGCCTGCCATCTGCACCATTTTTTTCAAAAACATCGAGAGCAGATCCCCGACGGCATACATTTCCTCTCCGATCTGCACCTGCTCATTCCGAAGTGCCCGTGCGAGCAGCTCCTCCTCACAATGTCCGAGTCCTGCCTTTCCGACACGGCGCGCTTCCTCTCCGTAGGCAAAGCCGCCATCCTTCTTTTTGGCGATCGCGAGCGGGATCGCAAATATCTCACTGCCCGCCAGGGGGCTTACCGTTTCCGGCTCGCCCTTGCCGTAAGAATAGCTGACCATCGCACTGTCCCTGTCCAGATCAATGCCGATATAGATTTTTTTTGCTGAATCCTCTGCCATGTTCTATCCTCTGTCCTGCCTGTTTTGCCGCGTATCAGAGCACGCGGAACAGCCGCGCACTCAGGCTGTCATACACCTGATACTGCTCCATCCTTTCACGAAGCCCCAAAGCGTCCTCCTCCTGCACACAGCGTATCATCTGTCCGAGCCGCGTGTAGCGGTTTTCCGGCAGCTCTGCGTACTCCGGTGCTTCTGCGACACGGCTTTCCGTGATCGTTTCCATACGCTCGCTCGATTCCGAGATATAATATTCGAGCTGCCCGCCGCCGACCAGATGCGTGTGCCACAGATAAATGCTGCCGCACACCGGCGTGAGCTGCCGTCTTTCAAATTCGCTGCCGCTTGAACGCACACGGTAATTCAGCCACACCTGCGAATCTGCCACCGCCGAACGGTACTCGACCACGCAGACATCATACAGGTGATGCCGCACGAGCTGTCTTGTGCCAAAGGACAGGAACGTTTCGTAGATCTCACCCTTTGCGATGTACGAATCGAGCATTTCATCCACATACCGTTCCTGCTCTGCCGTCAGAAATTCAAGTGTCGAATAATACTGGAGCAGTGCCAGCCGCAGATATTCATTCGCACGGCGGTTTCCGAGCGTCGCCTGCTCCAGACTGATATAAAATTCCGGCTCTGCCACCATCTGATGGACGAAAACCTCATGGGAAACATAGGTCAGATACGCCATGCACACCTGCTCCCTGCCCTGATGGTTCCGGTATGACGCGAATACCTTCTGCACATCCGGCGTGAACGCGCCGGTGAACATCATCTGCACGAGCATCCGTTCCTCCAGCTCTCCCGCCGGTATCTGCTGCACGGATGCTTCCCGCCAGATGCTGACCATGCGGGCGATCGCTCCCTGATAATGGCTGCACAGGTATTCCAGCACCGGACGCTTGGTACAGCCCATGAGAAAGCACTGCAGCGTCACATACAAAAGGTGATCCTCCTCCTGCATGCTTTGTGCCTGCAACTGTTCGAGCACGATCTGCTGCAATGCCTGCACGGACAGATGTCCCAGTCCGTACAGGATCAGAAATTCCCACGCCTCCGTATACATCTTCAACTGGATCAGCGATTCCAGATAGCGATCCTTGTCGCTGCGATCCAGCGTTTTGAAATCGATCTTTAATACATAATCGCGGATGTCACCCGCAAAGCCCTCGCCCTTGCAATACTCCAAAAATCCGGGGCTGATCCGGCTCTTGTACGCATCCGACACCTCATCCGAGCGCACGAGAGTACGCACATAACCCGCCATCTGCTCATCCATGTGCAGCATACGGGTCTTTCCGCTCATATGATGCAGCACATAGGCAAGCTCCTGTGGTGCCTGCTCCAGACATTTGCGGATATAGCGTCCCGCGTTCATCAGCCGCTCCAACTGCGCATCCGAGCTTAATGCATAACGCACGCCATGTGCATCCTGCAGCATGATGACATAATTGCCCGGATACACCGGCAGATACGCCTGATGCTCCACCACCGGACAGATCCGCGGTACCTTCAGATTCTCGTGACAGACGATCACATGTGTGACCGGCTCCTCCAGACAGGTGAATTTATTCATGTATAAAATACCCGCCAGCGCATGTGCAAGCTCCGGTGTCAGCGTCAGATGCTCCAGCGCATGGGTATAGACCACGGCAAGATTGTCGTCCATATGCCCTGCCAGTATCTCATGCTCCGCAAATTCCTGAATGATCGGTCGGTAACGCTCATAGACCGCGGGCTGCTCCTCGCGGTTTGCAATGATGTTCACATACAACACCGCCTTCTGACGATAGCTCAGATGGTTCGTATACTGGAAATAAAGCTGTACCTTGCGCGGAAGCTGCCGGATCTCCCGCGGATCCAGCGATGCCATATACGCCTCATACAGTCCGGTGAGCTGCAGATCGTGCTCGATCGCCAGCTCATACCACGCATGTGTCGCCTGATCGTAACGCTGTCCCTTCATCCGGTATGCACAGACTCCTGCCAGTATCTCCTCGATGGGATAGGTCTGATAGCAGATCTCAAGGATCTGATCCAGCAATGGCTCATATACGCGCACACTGACCGCACGGCGCACGACCTGCTCTGCCAGTCCGCGACACAGACGCATGTGGCGGCACATCCAGTGCAGCACATGCAGCTCAAAATCACCGAGCTTTAGCATCAGATACGGCTCCTGCTGATAGATCTCTGCCGCGCGCGCATACAGGAACGGACTGTTCATCCCCTGTGAAAACCACTGCTCAAGCAGCTTTAGCTGCTTGCCGAGCACCTCCGGCGAACGGTCTGCGATCTCTATGATGAGAAAACGCATCCACGGATCCTCATGCAGACTCCGGTAAATATCTCTGATATTCTCACAGAGCTTGTCCGCAAGCTTCTGCTCCTTCTCCGTGAGCGTGCAAAGATACAGGAAAAACGCCCATTCCCGATCAACACCCGCATTCCGGCTCCTCCGGTACTCATCCATGATCCACGCAGCCTCCTGCGTCTGATGATTGATGAGGAACGCATACGCACACCACAGTGCATCCATGTCCGTATGCTCATCCTTTTCCCTGCGTGACCGGAGCAGCGTCGTCGTGAGATTCGCCCACTCTCCGGCAACCATCTGTCCTGCGCGATACTGCTCATACGCACGGAGCAGCTTCAGATTTTCCTCCGCGAGCCGCCGTCTGTCGTCACGTTCCAGATCCAGCACCTCACGACGCGTCGCCGTGATCTCAAAATACTCCTGCTGCAAAAGGTTCTTTACGGTCAGCCTTGCATAATTCCTGCCCGCATGCATCCGCTCCGGATAGATCCGGTAACGGAACTCCAGATGATCCCCATTAAAGTCATCCGTCGTTACCAGCTCCTTTTCCGGCACGACAAAATCCGCATCCGATGTCACGGTAAGCTCCGTATAGCCCCAGTCGCTGAGTGAGATCGTAAACGACTCCTCCACAGGCTCTGACAGCAAAAGATGCTCTGCCTCATGCGCAGAAAACAGAAATCGCACACGGTCTTTTCTCCCGCACGCGATCAAAAATTCCTCCATATTGCTCCGCGTGACCGGCTTTGACGAAAGCAGGCTGTAATACAGCCGCTCGTTCACGCTTTTTAAGAGCTTCTTAAAAACAGGCGCAGAAAAAACATGTACACTTTCCCGCCAGTTCACACGGTAAAGGCGGATGAAATCCTCCATGCTGGAGATCCGTCCGATCGAGGTCTCCGCGTACAGACGCTTGACTGCGACCGACCACGACAGATCGTATTCGCCGCCATTGCAGATGATGAAAAACTGTCCGGTCGCGACCTCGCCCTCTGCCATATGCGTTCCGTCAAATTCATAGCGGATCTCTGCTTCCGTTCCCTGAAACTGCGGATTTTTGATCTCCATACGGATGTCCGTGGAATAGACGATGCCCTTCATCGGCACACGGTTCATGCTCGTGATCACAAAGCTGCCCGCCGTCACCGTTCCCTCGACCGGTGAAAGCCGCACCTGCTCCTCCGAAAACGTCACCGCCGGAAGCTCTGTATGTACTTTTCCCTCTGCCAGCTCCTCAATTCTTCTGTACACGTGGATACCTGCTTTTATTAGTTGATTTTATTCATATTTATGGTATAATTTCGTTTATCATTATACTATATTTAGTATCTGTTAGCAATCGTTTTTATTCAGGAGGCACGACTGACATGGAACAGAAAGTAAAACCCAAGGAGCACTTTCACGGAAGTGATCTGGAAAAGATTGAAAAAATATACGGGATCCGCAAAGAGGACATCACGAGCTTCTCCGCGAACGTCAACCCGCTCGGCATTTCTCCGAAGCTGCGTGAAACGCTCGCCGCACACGTAGATGCCATCACGACCTATCCGGATCGGGAATACACCTCCCTGCGGAGCTGCATCAGCGGCTACGTCGGCGCAGACATGGAAAATATCCTCGTCGGAAACGGCTCCACGGAGCTGATCTCTCTGGTGATCCAGATCCAGTGTCCGAAAAAGGCAATGATCATCGGTCCTTCCTATTCCGAATACGAGCGCGAGGTCAAGCTGGGCGGCGGAACGACCATCTACTATCCGCTTCGGGAGGAGGACGGCTTCAAGCTGCAGACGGAGCATTTTATCGAAAAGCTGAATGAAACGATCGACATGCTCATCATCTGCAACCCGAACAACCCGACGAGCACCTGCATCACCGGCCGCGAAATGCGGAGCATCCTCGATGCCTGCAAGCAGCACGGCATTTTTGTGATGATCGACGAAACGTATGTGGAGTTTGCCGCAGATGTCAGCCGGATCACTGCCGTTCCGCTGACGAAATACTATGACAATCTGCTGATCCTGCGCGGAACGAGCAAATTTTTTGCTTCCCCCGGACTCCGCCTCGGCTATGCCGTGACCGGAAACCGCGACCTGCAGCGCAGTCTCAGCACTAGACAGAATCCATGGAGCATCAGCTCCCTTGCCGCGATCGCCGGTGAGATCATGTTCACGGATCAGGAGTACATAGAAAAAACACGCGCGCTCATCACCTCCGAGCGCACACGCATGTATGAGCTGCTGCAAAAGCATCCCGATTACCGCGTGTACGAGCCGTCCGCAAACTTCATTCTCGTACGCCTGCTGCGCGAGGATCAGTCGAGCGACATGCTGTTTGACAAGGCGATCCGCCGCGGCATGATGATCCGCGACTGCTCGACCTTCCCTTTCTTAGACGACCGCTACATCCGCTTCTGCATCATGGATCCTGTGATGAATGACCGTCTGCTGGAATGTATTTTGGAATAATAATAAAAAAATAAAACGCGTAAAAAATGCAGCCCGAAACGGACTGCATTTTTTGTATAAAATCTCTTTTAGAATTTGATCTCTTTTCCTTCCAGTCTCCACTGACGCATCTCTGCCGATGCGGACAGCAGCAGGTCTGAGGATGAATTGAGTGCGGTCTCCACAGAGTCCTGTACCACTCCGATGATAAAGCCGACTGCCACAACCTGATATGCCACAGTGTCCGGAATACCGAACAGGGAACATGCGAGCGGGATCAAAAGCAGGGATCCGCCTGCCACGCCGGAAGCTCCGCACGCTGCAAGTGCCGCAAGGATACTGAGCAGGATCGCAGACGGAACATCCACGGCGATGCCTAACGTCGCTGCGGTCGCCATCGTCATAACGGTGATCGTGATCGCAGCACCATCCATATTGATCGTCGCACCGAGCGGGATCGTCACGGAATAGGTGTCCTTATCCAGTCCGAACTCCTCACACGCCTTCATGTTCACCGGAATATTGGCAGCAGAGCTGCGGGTAAAGAATGCGGTGATGGCGCTCTTTTTCAGACATTTGAAAATGAGCGGGTACGGATTCTTGCGGATGCACCAGTACACAAGGATCGGGTTTGTCACAAAGTAGATGAACAGCATACAGCCCACCAGAAGGAGGAGCAGCTTTCCATACGATGTGAAGATATCCAGTCCGTTCTCGGATACGGTCGTAAATACAAGACCAAGGATTCCGAACGGTGCCAGATTGATGATCCATGTCACTACCTTTGAAAGTGCATCGGAAATGTCATTTAACATTTTCTTGGTGTTGTCACCGGCTGCCTTGAATGCCAGACCGATCAGTACCGCCCATGCAAGGATACCGATGTAGTTCGCATTTGACAGTGACGCGATCGGATTTGCAACAATGTTCATCAGCAGGTTTTTCAGCACCTCGACCACGCCCTGCGGCGCAGCCGTGTCCGTCACTGCGTCTGCGAGCACCATTTCCACCGGAAACAGTGTACTTGCAATGACTGCGATAAATGCTGCCAAAAACGTACTGAACATATACAATGCAATTACAGTACGGATCACACCGCCGTGTGAATTGGACGCATTGCTCAGTGAGCTGATGACAAGGAAAAATACCAAAAGCGGTGCGATCGCCTTCAGCGCACCTACAAAGATGTCACCAAGGATCGCGATCGCGGTCGCCTGCGGCACGATGATGCCGAGGACCGCTCCGATGATAAGTCCGATCAGGATACGGACAACCAGACTGCTATCCATCCATTTCTGCCATAATTTAGCCATTTTCATTTACTCCTCTGTGTTTTTATGATCTTGACAGATACTCGTGAATTCCCTTTGCAGCCGCTTTTCCTGCGCCCATCGCAAGGATAACGGTCGCTGCACCTGTCACGGCATCGCCGCCTGCGTAAACACCGGTCTTTGAGGTCGCGCCGGTATCCTCTGTCGCAACGATACATTTTCTGCGGTTGATCTCCAGTCCCTTCGTCGTGGATGAGATCAGCGGATTCGGTGAGGTACCGAGTGACATGATCACGGTATCAGCCTCGATCTCGTACTCTGAGCCGGGGATCTCTACCGGACTTCTTCTGCCGGAAGCATCCGGCTCGCCAAGCTCCATCTTGATGCAGCGCATTCCCTTTACCCAGCCGTTCTCATCGACTAAGATCTCTGTCGGATTCTGCAGGAGGTCAAAGATGATGCCCTCCTCCTTTGCGTGATGTACCTCCTCCACACGTGCAGGCAGCTCTGCCTCACCACGGCGGTATACCACGTGTACCTCTGCACCAAGACGCAGTGCGGTTCTCGCAGCATCCATTGCCACGTTTCCGCCGCCGACCACTACGACCTTCTTGCCGCGGCTGATCGGTGTATCATAGCCTTCCATAAAGGCTTTCATCAGATTATTTCTGGTCAGGAACTCATTCGCGGAGAACACGCCGTTCGCCTGCTCACCGGGGATTCCCATAAAGCGGGGAAGTCCTGCGCCCGAACCGATAAATACTGCCTCGAAGTCCTCGTTCTCGATCAGCTCGTCGATCGTCGTAGACTTTCCGATGACAACGTTCGTCTCGATCTTTACGCCGAGTGACTTTACGTTCTCAACCTCCGCTGCCACAACCTTTGACTTCGGCAGACGGAACTCGGGGATACCATAGCTTAACACGCCGCCTGCGGCATGCAGTGCCTCAAAGATCGTCACATCGTAGCCGAGCTTTGCCAGATCACCGGCACAGGTCAGTCCTGCAGGGCCGGAGCCGATCACGGCAACCTTATGTCCGTTCAGCTTTTCTGCCTTTTTCGGCTTGATGCCGTTCTCTCTCGCCCAGTCAGCGACAAAGCGCTCCAGCTTACCGATGGATACCGGATCGCCCTTGATGCCGCGGACACA
>CAZERX010000001.1:0-37141 GCA_964515045.1 uncultured Eubacterium sp. | reverse complement strand
TCACCGATGCTAAAGTTACGCTGGAAGTTATTCATATCATCATCCGCGTTCCACCGACACCATTCTACATAAGAAAACAGGCTCAGATTTTTCGTTTCAGAGCTGTTGTTCGTCAGAGTCACCTGACTCAGCTCGCAGTTATCGTTCATCGGAACGAAGGTCAGAACGGAAGCGGTCACGCCGTTTTTCGCACCGGTAAAGCGGCTGTAGCCGATACCGTGGCGGCACTCATAGCTGTCCAGCTCCGTCTGCGTCGGCTTCCAGCCGGGATTCCATACGGTGTCGCCGTCCTTAATGTAGAAGTATTTGCCGTTGATGTCACCGGGTACATTATTGTAACGGTAACGTGTGAGTCTTAACAGCTTCGCATCCTTATAGAAGGTATATCCACCGCATGTGTTCGAGATCAGCGTAAAGAACTCGTTGCATCCCAGATAGTTGATCCACGGGAGCGGAGTCTTGGGGGTTGTGATCACATACTCTTTGTTCGCGTCATCAAAATAACCGAATTTCATAACACATCTCCTTTTCTCTTTTTATTAGGTGGTGAAGCCCGGCTTTCTATAGAATGAAGGTGTTGAAGGAGAACCTTAATTTTCGTAAATCATACGAAACTACGAAAAAACCGAGCTAACACATCATCTTATTGTGTTCATAGTATAGAAAACGATTAAGTAAAAGTCAATACGTTCAGCGAAAAACGGTCGGATATTTGTGAAAAACAGTCAAAAACGACCCCTTAAAATTGGCAGACTTTCACAAACATGGGAATTTTGAATAAAAAAGCCAGAAAAAGACTTGCAAAAATATGCAAATCGTTGTACTATGAATTCACGAAAACGATTAAGTGATTTCGCAACAGGGTACGAGAGGAGAGTTAGCGGTTATGGTTTCAATGAAGGATATCTCAGCAGCGTGCGGAGTATCTGTCGCGACCGTTAGCAAAGCGCTGAATGATCACAGAGACATCAGCCGGAGTACCAAGGAGCGTGTCCGACAGACTGCAAGGGAGATGGGTTATTTTCCGAACTCCGCAGCGCAGGCGTTAAAGACGAACCGTACTTATAATATAGGAGTGCTGTTCGCAGACGAAGCGATGAGTGGTCTGACGCATGATTACTTCTCCTATGTATTAGACAGCTTCAAGCGCACGGCAGAGTCGCACGGATATGACATCACATTTATCAACTGCTCCAAAAAGGGAAACAGTCGGATGTCCTATCTCGAGCATGTCCGGCACAGAGGCTTCGACGGAGTCGTGATCGCCTGCATCGACTTTCGGGATGCAGAGGTGACAGAGCTGATCAACAGTGATGTGCCGGTCGTTACGATCGACCACCTGTTCAACAATCGGATCGCAGTCGTTTCCGATAACGTAGACGGTATGAGACAACTGGTGAACTACATTTATGAAAAAGGACACCGACGCATCGCATACATCCACGGAGCGGATTCATCCGTTACCCAGAACCGTCTCTCTTCCTTTTATAAGACGACGAAGGAGCTGGGGCTTGAAATACCGGATGAATACATCAGAGAAGCAGCCTACCGTGATACACAGCGGGCGAACAAGCGGACGTTAGAGCTTTTGGATCTGCCGAAGCCCCCCACCTGCATTCTCTATCCGGACGATTTCGCCAGCTTCGGCGGAATGAACGCGATCCAGTCCAGAGGACTTCGCATACCGGAGGACATATCCGTGGCAGGGTACGATGGCATTCGGGCAGCCAGACACATGGCACCGAAGCTGACGACACTCAGACAGGACACCGAGCGCATCGGTCGTGAGGCAGCGGCGAATCTGATCAGTCTGATCGAGGAACCGAAGTCCACACTGGTACAGGTGATCACCGTCGGAGGAAGCGTGTTTGAGGGCAATTCCGTAAAGGATATCAATGTGAAGTAAACACTGCTCCAAAATAAAAATACGGTATTTTTATTTGTTTGTAAATCATTTACAAACAGGTATGAATATAAACCAAAAATCTTTTCACGAAATTCTTTAAGGGAGGAAAAAAGAATATGAAAAAGAAAGTAATTAGTGCTTTACTGGTTACTACCATGGTAGCTTCCATGGCAGTAGGATGTGGAGACAAGGCTGACACAGCTAACGATGCACCTGCAGCAGATGACGCAGCTACGGATGACGCAGCTACCGATGATGCAGCAGCAGACGACACAGCAGATGATGCAGCAGACGATGTTGCAGCAGCAGATGAGGGATCTGTACTGAACATTCAGGTATGGAACGAGGAGTTCAAGACCCGTGTGACCGATCACTATCCCGGATACGAGGAAGTAGACGGAACAACCGGTAAGATCGGTGATGTAACCGTTAAGTGGACCATCACTCCTTCTGATGACAATGCTTACCAGAACCATCTGGATGAGGTACTGTTACAGCAGGCTGATGCAGCAGCAGATGATAAGGTTGATATGTTCCTGATCGAGGCTGACTACGCATTAAAGTATGTTGACACTGAGTACACCATGAACGTTGCTGATCTCGGAATCACCGAGGATGATCTGGCTAACCAGTATCAGTACACCAGAGACGTTGTAACCGATGCGAACGGAGTTCAGAAGGGTATTTCTTGGCAGGGATGTCCCTGTGTTCTGATCTACAACCGTGAGATCGCTAAGGAAGTGCTCGGATCTGACGATCCTGCAGATGTACAGGCAGCAGTAAACGATATGGATACCTTCTATGCTACCGCTGATAAGATGAAGGATGCAGGCTACTACATGGTTTCATCTCCGATGGATCTTTACAACCTGTATGCAAAGAACGTAACCTCTAAGTGGGTTGAGGACGGCAAGGCTCAGATCGATGCGAACATCAAGAAGTGGGCTGAGGATACCAAGAAGTTAGTAGACAAGGGCGAGTGCGCAGGCGTTTACGATCTGTGGTCAGATGACTGGTCTAAGGGCTTCTATCCGGAAGGAAACGTATTCTGCTACTTAGGACCCGCATGGTTCATCGATTTCTCTATGGCTGCTGATACCGAAGGCTCTATCGCTAATGCAGGCGGTTGGGGCGCAACCGAAGGACCCATGAGCTTCTACTGGGGCGGAACATGGCTCTGTGGTGCAACCGGAACCGATAACCCGACACTTGTTGCTGATATCATGAAGACGATCTGCTGCGATACTGACACGATGCTTGAGATCGTAAAGGCTGATAACGACTTCGTAAATGATAAGCCGGCAATGACCAAGATGGCTGCTGATACTTCTTACTCTAACGATGTACTGGGCGGACAGAACCCTCTGGCAATGTTCTGCGCAGGTGCTGAGAATACCAGCTTAAAGTACATGTCAGCATATGACACCGGATGTAACGAGTCCTTCGAGAAGTACATGAAGAACTACTTCTCCGGACAGCAGACCTATGAGGAGGCTGAGGCAGACTTCTTTGCAAACCTCGTTACCTTATATCCTGATCTGACATACTAATCAGAATCTTTACAGAGTGATACTCTGAAAAACCTATTGGGGCTGCCTCATGCGGGCAGCCCCGATATATCAAAAGAGAAATTTTAATACAGGGTTGGCAGCAGTTTTTTAACTGTAAACTGCCACAGAATAGCAGTTAAAATATTGCTGCGAGCGTTGTAAAAAGAAAAGATGAGGGAGGATGCGTTATGAGTAAGCCGAAAAAAACCAATAATGTGGTTCGGTACAACAAATGGGGCTATATTTTTCTGATCCCCTTTGCAGCTACATACATCGTGTTCCAGTTGATCCCGCTGATCAGCACCGTATGGAACAGCTTCTTTGAAAATTATCGTGCAGGACTCACACAGGTGGGACCGAATTTTGTAGGACTTGAAAATTACGTTTCCATGTTCGCGACAGGCGCGATCTGGAAATATCTGAAAAATACCATGATCATGTGGTTACTCGGATTTGTTCCGCAGATCCTTTTATCCCTGCTCCTTGGTGCATGGTTCTCGAATGAGAGAATGAGACTGAAGGGCGCGACTTTCTTTAAGACGGTCATCTACCTTCCGAACCTGATCATGGCTTCCGCGTTTGCAATGTTATTCTTTACCTTATTTGCACAGACGGGTCCCGTAAATGCCATTCTGACCTCTACGGGCATCCTTTCCGCTCCGTATGACTTCATGCAGCATGTTGGCAGCTCCCGCGGACTGATCGCACTGATCAACTGTCTGATGTGGTTTGGTAATACGACGATCCTCTTGATGGCAGGTATGCTCGGTATCGACCCTGCGATCTATGAGGCGGCAGAGGTAGATGGAGCGACTTCGACACAGGTATTTACGAGGATCACATTACCGATGCTCCGTCCGATCCTGATCTACGTGATGATCACATCACTGATCGGTGGATTACAGATGTTCGATGTACCGCAGATCTTTACGAACGGTACCGGTCAGCCGGCTGAGTCAACCATGACGCTGATCATGCATCTGAACAAGCATCTGTTCAGTAAGAACTACGGAATGGGTGGTGTAATGTCTGTATTCATGTTTGTTGTAACAGGTATTCTGAGTCTGATCGTATTTAAGATCAATTCAGCAACCGAAAAGTAGGAGGTGTGATGATGGAAGATTATAAGACAAGTAAAGGTTTAGGCATTCATGCCAGACGAACGATCGCGTATATTGTTTTGATCCTGATCACATTTTTCTGTCTGATCTGGTTTTATGTGCTGCTGATCAATGCGACCCGTTCACACGGTGAGCTGTCACGAGGCTTCACACTGCTTCCCAGCACGCATCTGATCGAGAACTGGAAAAACCTGCTGGCAGGCACACAGCCGGTCGTAAAGGGTATGCTGAACAGCGTGATCGTGTCTACATGCAGCGCAGTGTTGTCCGTTTACTTCTCAACACTGACGGCATATGCGATCCATGCATATGAGTTTAAGGCAAAGAAATTCGTGTCCACGTTCATCCTCGTAGTCATGATGATCCCGACACAGGTAACTGCACTCGGATTCTTACAGTTGATCCGCAAGATGGGAATGGACGATACACTGTATCCGCTGATCATCCCCGCGATCGCTGCTCCGGTCACATATTATTATATGAAGCAGTACATGGACAGCACACTGCCCCTTGCCATTATCGAGGCGGCACGTATCGACGGCTCCGGTGAGTTCTATGCATTCAACCGCATCGTTCTCCCGATGATGAAGCCCGCGATCGCAGTGCAGGCGATCTTTACCTTCGTTAGCAGCTGGAACAATTACTTCACACCGGCGCTGATCCTGCACACAGAAACGAAAAAGACCCTGCCGATCATGATCGCAAACCTGCGAAGCGCAGACTTCTTGAAGTTTGATATGGGTCAGGTGTACACCATGATCGCATTCTCGATCTTTCCGGTCATCATCGTTTACCTTCTGATGTCCAAGCAGATCGTAGGCGGCGTAGCACTCGGCGGTGTCAAAGGTTAAGCCTTCATTTTAGGTATTATTACCTCTCTCTAAATATTATGAAAGGAGCGCATCCGAAAGGGTGCGCTTCTTTTATGCACTCGCGAAAAAAATTTTTATTTCCCCTCTAATGTTTTTCCCCTTTCCTCCGATAAATAGATTAGAAACAGCAATCAGGAAGAAAGGAGATGCCGTTATGCGTATAGATGCATATAATCAGGTCGCTGCAGTTTACAAGAGCAGCAAGCCGGCGCGTACCAAATCTGCAAAGAAGACGGACAGCTTTCAGGACCACCTTCAGATCTCGCAGGCAGGACGCGATTATCAGATCGCAAAACAGGCAGTCGCAAATGCTTCAGACATCAGGGACGATAAGGTTGCAGAACTGAAAACTAAGGTTGATTCCGGTAATTATAAGGTTGATGCTGGAGATTTTGCTAGTAAATTGTTAGAAAAGTACAACGCATTGTATTAGTGAGGGAACAGACGCGTGGCGAGCTTGATGGATGAACTGACAACGGTTCTGGAAAAGGAAACAGCAGAATACAAAAAACTGTCAGAATTATCTGAGGAGCTGCGCAAGGCGCTGGTCGCATCGGATGTACCTGCCGTGGAGCGGCTGACCGCTGCACAGGAGGAGACTGCGAACGATATCCGTAGTCTGGACGGCAGACGGGCACATATCATGGAGGATATTGCCGTCGTGCTGAATAAGGATCCGAAGACACTTCGGGTATCCGATCTGGAAGCGACGCTGGCAAATCAGCCGGTGCAGCAGCAGAGACTTGCCGCTGTCCGAACCGAACTGAAACAAACAATGGACGGCTTGAAGCGTATCAATCATACCAATCAGACATTGCTTCGCCAGTCCATGGAATTATTGGAATTTGACCTCAATCTGTTTCGCAGCATGCGACAGGCACCGGAGACAGCGAACTACAACCGTTCTGCTGTCAATACCGGAGATCTGCTTGGAAGTCGGGGCTTCGACGCAAAGCAATAACAGACAGGGGGATGAAACATGGCGAATGGAATGGAAGCGCTGTATGTAGGCAGCAGTGGATTACGTTCGGCGCAGAATGCCATCAATACATCTGCAAATAACCTTGCGAATGTAGATACGGCGGGATATGTCCGTCAGCAGGTAGTATTTGCGGATAAGCATTACAACAAATTTGCATATGCGGCTGTCAGCGCACAGCAGGTAGGCCTTGGTGTAGGTATCGGTGAGATCTCGCACGCCAGGGATGTTTTTTTAGATAAGACGTACCGCACGGAAGCGGGCAGACAGGCTTATTACAGCTCCTACTACAATGCGATTGACGAGGTGCAGAGTCTGTATCAGGAATTGGAGGGAACAGCCTTTAAGGATGTTCTGACAGGTTCGGGCAGTGACCGCGACTCCAGCAGCAGCCTTTGGGCGGCGTTTGAGATGTTCGCGCAGAATCCGTCAGATCAGACGAACCAAGGGCTTGTTGTCCAGCGTTCCAGTCTGCTTCTTACGAGAGCGAATGCGATATACTCAAGTTTATCCACATATCAGTCACAAATAAATATTCAGATCTCAAATGACATTGACCGTGTCAACGAGCTGGGAAAGCAGATCTATGAGCTGAATCTGGAGATCCAGAGCATTGAGGCGAACAAGGTGGAGACCGCCTATGATCTGCGCGATGCGCGTGATAATGCGCTCGATGAGCTGGGCGCGCTCGTCAATATGAGCTACACCGAGGATGCGACCGGCGTTGTTACGGTCAAGCTGGAGGGACAGTATTTCGTCGATGAGGCGAATCTGCACGAGGTCGGCAAAAAGATCGACCGCTCGACCGGCTATGTGAACGCCTACTGGCCGTATCTGTCGAATGAGGCGAACGGACAGTATACGGAGCTTTTTGATTATTCCATGCCGATCTCATCCGTATATAATACGGACATCGGCGAGATCAAGGCACTCATACAGGCGCGCGGAGACGGCGTGAAAAATTTCGCCTATCTGGAGGGCGCAGATCCGGAGATCTACGAAAATACGATCGGAATGTCCGTGATGGAGGAGGCTGAGGCACAGCTCGACACGCTGATCCACGGCATTGTAAAGGGAATTAACGATATTTTGTCGCCGAATACACGTGCGACGTTCAGTGTCCGCACCGAAAATGGTGACGGCACCTACACGATCACGCAGTATAAGAATGTCAAGGTGCTCAACACTGAGGAGTGCAGACTCGGCGAGAATCTGCAGCTTCCGCCGGAGGAGCTTTTCACGAGAAATGGCTGTGAGCGCTACACGAAGATGATGGATACCGACGGAAATGTATGGTATGTCTACAACGAGGAGGACATCTACGACTGCAAGACCGTAAACCTTGCCGGACAGGATTACCGCATCTGGGATGAGAGTCGGGGCAACGGTTTTGTGATCAAGACGGATTACGATGCGAATAACAACCTGCTGCGCGAGGAGGAAGGCCCTTACGAGCAGTGGACGACGCGGGAGAACCAGAAATATATCAAAAAATTCATTTCCGGCAAATCCTACTACGTGCTGAACGATGATTACCGCTTGGAAACCTCATCACAGTACACACTCGCGTCCGTCAGCGTGAATGACCGGCTGGAGAACCAGTTGTCACTGTTCCCGCATCTGACGCAGGATACGCATGAGATCGATTACTCGATGGGTAAGGAGCTGACAGATCTCTGGTCAACGAAGTTTTTGAAGATCGATTCGGGATCGGCGGCGACGTTCGATATCAGCGAATACTATACAGAGATGATCGGACGGATCGCATCGGCAGGCTCGACCTACGAATCGACCGCACAGACACTCGAAAGCTCCGTGAGCGCCGTGGATAACAAGCGTCTGCAGATCACGGGCGTATCCTCCGAGGAGGAGCTGACCGCGATGATCAAGTATCAGAACGCGTATAATGCGGCGAGCCGGTACATCCAGACCGTATCGGATATGATCGAGCTTTTGGTGACAGGATTATAAATAAGATGACCGTTAAGGGTCTATGACGAGAGAAAGGAGCACCGACTGTGGCAAGTACATTTTTCGGTTTATCAATCGCAACCTCCGGTCTGCGTGCTTATCAGGCATCTGCGAATACCGTGGCGAACAATATCTCCAATGTCGATACGGAAGGTTATTCCAAGCAGGTGACGAATATACAGGCAAATCACGCACTGCGCAGCTATACGGAGTACGGAACGCTCAGTACCGGCGTATCGGCAGAGTCCGTAACGCAGGTGCGCAGTGAATATTATGACAACAAATACTGGCAGTACAGCGGCTATCAGGGTGAATATAACGAAAAGGTGACGTATATGGGTCAGCTTGAATCCTACTTTAAGGATGACAGCACGATCAACGGTTTTTCATCCATTTATGCCGAGTTTTTCAACTATCTGGATACGCTGCGCGGTTCACCGGCTGACACCTCGATCCGTAATCAGGTGATCAGCGGTGCGAAAAATCTGTGCAGCTACTTCAATACCGTGTCGAACGGACTGAAAAAGATCCAGTCCGATCTGAATGAGCAGGTCAAGACGACCGTGGATACGATCAATTCCATCGGACAGAAGATCGCGCTCTTAAATGACCAGATCAACGATGTCGAGATCAACGGCTCCTACGCGAATGACATGCGCGACCAGCGGGCACTGCTCGTCGATGAGCTGTCCAAGATCGTTGGCGTGGAAGTCAAGGAAACGAAGGTCATGAACAGCAATTTCCCCGATATGTATACGGGAGCGACGAATTTCACGGTCAAGATCAACGGTCTGACCTTTGTAGACGGCGAGAATTACCGCGAGCTGGAATGCGTGGCACGTGAGTACAAGGACAATCAGAACGATGCCGAGGGACTGTATGACATCCGCTGGGCGGACAATCACTCTGATTTCCCCGTAGCGAGCGCGACGGCAACCGGCAGCCTCAAGTCACTGATGCAGATCCGTGACGGAAACAATCACTCGAACTTCTCCGGAACGGTCGAAAAAGCGTCGGGCAGACAGCTTGTGATCACGAATACGAACGTGCAGTCTGAGCTGGAAATGGACCTGCCCTCCGAGGGTGTGCTCACCATCGGAAGCCGCGAATATACCTATTCCTCCTTCACCGTGCGTACGAATGAGAGCGGTGAGAAGGTGTTCAGCTTTACGATCAGCTCAGACATTTCCGGTCTGTCCTCACTGATCGGCAGAGAGGCTGAGGTGGGAGAATCCATTGATTACAAGGGAATCTGCTACTATCAGTCACAGATGAACCAGTTTTTACGTGCCTTTACGAAGGCATTCAACGATATTGAGCATAAGGGCGTGGATCTCAACAAAAATCCGATGGGCTCCTTCTTTGTCGCAGAAAATGTGCAGGGAGTCGAGCTTGGCTTCTCCGAGGCAGACGAGGAAGTGCTGCGTTCCGATTCGGACAGCTACTACCAGCTCACGGCATCGAATATCAAGATCACGATCAAATGTGATGATCCGAGCTATTTTGCAACGGCTTATCTGGAGGATTTCAATAACGGACAGGATAATCAGGATCTGGTCGAGCAGCTTCAGAAGCTGCAGTCTGAGGTCGTGATGTATCGCGGCTGCGGCGGCGATGAGTTCCTCTCTACCATGATCAGTGATGTGACCGTGGACTGCGAGGAGGCAGAGCTTTTGTCTGATAATTATGACACGGTCGTAAATACCGTGGATAAACAGCGTACATCCATTTCCGGTGTCGATGAGGATGAGGAGGCATTAGACCTCGCGAAATTCCAGAACGCCTATAATCTGTGCGCAAAGGTCGTACAGATCATGTCGGAAATGTATGACCGTCTGATCACGAGTACCGGTATTTAGGAGGTGAACCGACTATGATGCGAATCACAAACAGCATGATGATGAATACGTCCAAGACGAACATCAATAACAATAAGGTGTCCGTGGATCGTCTGAATACACAGATGTCTACGCAGAAAAAGATCACGAAGCCCTCGGATAATCCGCTGATCGCGATCAAGTCCCTGCGTCTGTCCACGACGCTCAGTCAGATCAATCAGTATTACAATAATAATATCAAGGATGCGCGTTCATGGATGGATGTCACGGAGACCGCGCTGACGAATATGAAGGACATCTTTAACGATGCATACCGCCTCGCCGTGAACGGTGCGACGGATACGCTGACGGATGAGAACCGTGATACGATCCTCACGCAGTTAAAGAGTTTAAGCTCCCAGCTTTATGCCGAGGCGAACGCAGAATATGCGGAGCGTACCGTGTTCAGCGGCTACAAGACCAATTCGACGGTCGCATTCACGGACAGCAAGGAAGCTGCAAACGCAAAATACGAGATCACCGAGCAGTTGTATGCGCGTGATCTGGAATCCTATACCTACTATGCAAACCAGATGGATACACCGACTGCGAGCGAGATCGGCGATCCGACGAATAACGTGGTAAAGACCCCGCAGGAGGAGAACTTAAAGCGCCTGCGTCTTTCCTACAACAAGCTGAGTGACCTTGACAGCTTTTCTTACAACTATGCCGTAGACACCAGCTCCTCACACTCGAACGGAACGTTAAACGGCAATGTCACGATCACGACACAGATGCCGGACATTGCGACAGATCCGACGGAACAGACCTTCCAGTGGCGCAGCAGCCAGAAGGATGGCGCATTCACCTACTATGCAGATAAGGACGGCGTGATGACCGGTGCCAGCATGGAAAACATGAACGGTCAGGTGCTGAATGTCACCAGCACGGGTACTTTTTCCGTGGAGGATCCGTCCATTACGGAAAAAGTGCGTCGGACGACACTCGGCACGGTGGAGGTGGTCGAGCAGACCTTCACGGATGAAAACGGCGATCTGGCGTTCCTCGTACAGACGGAGAATGATACGGCGACCGGCACAAAGACGGCATATGCAGTCGATGCACAGGGTAATCGCGTGGAGTTCACCTTTAGCAGTGCGACCGGCAGTATTGCAGAAGTTAAAGATATGCAGGGCAACACCATCAATACGAATCTTGGCACGGTGACGGATACGATCACCGTGAAAAACGCAGACGGTGACGTGGCGCTGACTGCGACAACAGATGGAAACACCTACAAGGTACACACTGCGGACAAGAATCTCGATACGGAGCTGAAGGTCGTGGCGATGACCCAACAGGAGTTCAACACCTACCTGTCGAATCTCGCGGCAGACTATGATACCGTGTCTGAGAATTATAAAAATACCCTGATCTATCTGCCGGATTCCGGCGAGCTGGTATTCGGCAACAACATCGCACAGATGATGTCGTCCGAATATGCGACGCTTAATGTGACATACAACAAGAACGGCTTTGAGAAGGGCGAGACCCGACCGGAAATGTACTTTAACTGCGTGAATAAGACCGATGTCAGTCCGGCAAACCATATCCGCTACACGAACTTTGACGCGGATAATAACTGGATCCATCAGGACATCGACTATGCGGTATCGGCAAATCAGGACATGACGATCAACACGCAGATCCATGATGTTGCGAGTGCCGACTGCTATCGTGACCTCGCAGAAATGACGGATGTCGTGCAGGCGGCGATCGATGCACATACGACTGTATCCAACATCGAGAAAATGATCGCATCTACGGATTATACGTCCGATGATGCGCAGAATTATCTCAAGGATTGTCTGGAAAAGGCGAAAAAGCAGATGGCGTATATGGATGATAAGCTGCAGAAGGTATTCGGAACGCAGATGACGCATTTTGAGAAATATGTTGCTAAGGTCAATCTGGCGATCACGGAGATCGGAAGCCGCGGCGATCAGCTCGATCTCTCCGAAAACCGTATCAGCGGACAGAAAACGACATTTACCGAGCTGAAATCCAACAATGAGGACGAGGAGATCTCAGATATCACCATCGACTATACCTCAGCGTTCTCGGCATTTCAGGCATCGCTGCAGGCAGCCGGCAAGATCGACAATATGTCGCTGCTTGACTATTTATAATCTGACAGGTATCGGGGAGGGGAAGGAACGAATATGACAGCAGAAACCAGATTATTTGGAACGATCGACATCGAGGATGAAAAGCTCATCACATTTCCGGAGGGGATCATCGGTTTTCCCTTTCTGAAAACGTTTGCACTCATCCATGATGCGGATAATGAGGATGCAGCGATCATGTGGCTGCAGTCGATGGATGAGCCGGAATTTGCACTTCCGGTCATTGAACCTGCGATCGTGAAGGACGACTACAATCCGGTCGTGAACGATGAGCATCTCGTGCCGGTCGGCGAGCTTGCGGAGGATCAGATCTATCTTTTGGTGACGATCACCGTTCCGTCGCAGATCGAGAATATGAGCGTGAACCTAAAAGCGCCGGTCATCGTCAATATGAGCAATCACAAGGCGGCACAGATCATCGTGGAGGATGAGCTTCCGGTGAAGTATCCGATCTATGAGACCCTCAAACAGAGAAAGGAGGGCGCTTCATGTTAGCTTTAACGCGAAAAAAGGGCGAATCGCTCGTGCTTGGCAATGACATCGAGGTGACGGTGCTTGAGATCCGCGGTGATCAGGTCAAGCTCGGCATCAAAGCGCCGCGCCAGGTGCCGGTGTACCGCCAGCGTAGCAGATCTGGCGGCATTAAAGCAGTTGCTCTGACCAAAAATTCGCACCGACTATAAAGTTTACGGGTTCCGTGCCGATATAAAAGATAGCAACCCGAACGAGAGCAGCAGATGATGTTAGGGTCTGCTGCTTTTTATAAAAAATTTTTACAGTAAAGATCACACGGAGGTGACAGGTATGACAATGGAACCAATTCAGAACACGACTGCGTCATATCAAGGAAGTGGAATCGCAGTCGAAAAAATGCAGAACACACAGAAAACGACCGTACAGGCACCGGAGCGTGCATCCGCACAGTCTCAGCAGACAGACAGTCGGGCGGCTGACAATGCAGACCGCACCGTAGCACCGGAGACCGCTTCGGACAGCGCGATCAAGAAGGCAGTGGAGGACATCAACCGCCGCTCTGCCAGCACAGAAGCCGTATTCGGTTATCACGAGGGAACCAAGCGTGTGACCATCAAGATCATCGACAAGGAGACCAAGGAGGTCAAGAAGGAGTATCCGGCAGAGGAGACGCTTGACATGATCCAGAAGGTTTGGGAGATGGCAGGACTGATGGTAGATGAAAAACGCTAGACGGCGTTTTTTGACGGATCAATAAGGAGGGCAGATTATGCCGATCAGAATCACAGGAATGAATTCAGGACTGGATACCGAGTCGATCATACAGGAGCTGGTATCCGCATACAGACAGAAGGGTGAGAAATACGAGAAGGAGCAGACCACGATCTCTTGGAAGCAGGAGAAATGGAAATCATTAAGCTCCCAGACATACAGCTTCCGCAAGAGCTTGGACAGCATGCGTTTTTCATCCGGCTACAGCTTAAAGACAACATCCGTGTCGAACGCGAGCAAGGCTACCGTGACAGCCGGCAACGGTGCAGTCATCGGAACACAGACCTTGGAGATCAAGGAGCTTGCAAAGAGCGGTTATCTGACCGGAGGAAAGGTAAAATCTCTGACCGGATCAGCGACAGCGGACTCCACGCTGAGTATGCTCGATATGAGCGGAAGCGGTGATTTCAGCATCAACGGCAAGCGGATCTCCATTGATGCAGGAACATCCATCCGTGATGTGGTGTCTAAGCTGCAGGATGCAGGCGTGAATGCGAGCTTTGATGAGACAAACCAGCGTATTTTCATAAGCTCAAAGGAGAGCGGCGGTGCAGCAGATTTTTCACTGACCGCACTGAATGAGGGCGGCGCAAAGGCACTGACCGCACTCGGACTGAACGCGAAGCCCGCGACAGGCGCAACGACGTACCAGCAGTATGCAGCGACCTACGACGGACTGACGACACAGGAGCTTGGAGCCGTACTGAACGGTTACAGCACGACCGGAAGCGATGCAGACGGCATCATCGCAGGCTTTGCCAAGGAATATCAGGCAGCGACCGACGAAGTGACCAAAAATGAGATCGCACAGGAATTTGAGCAGTTTATCGAATATGCGAAGTCTGCACAGACAAAGACCGACGAGGAGATGGGCTACAATTCCGATGCCGTGCGCATTCACGGACAGGATGCAAGGATCATCTTGAACGGAGCGGAATTTACCTCAAAGACCAATTCCTTCAGCATCAACGGTCTGAGCATCAATGCGATGGGAACGACCGCAGACGGAGAAGTGCTCTCCATCACGACCTCGACCGATACACAGGGTATTTACGACAAGATCAAGGATTTCCTGTCAGATTATAACGATCTGATCAACACCATGACGAAATCCTATAATGCAGAAAGCTCCAAGGATTATGAGCCGCTGACCGAGGATGAGAAGGCGGAAATGAGCGAGAAGGAGATCGAGAAGTGGGAGGAGAAGGGCAAAGCCGGACTGCTCCGACGCGATTCCACGCTGAGCACGCTGATGAGTGTACTGACTACGGCAATGTCAAAGACCTACGAGGTCAACGGCAAGAAATATTCGCTCTCCAGCTTCGGTATCATGACGCTCGGTCTTAGCAATTCTGAGGAAAACGAGCAGAATGCATACCATATCGACGGCGATGCGGACGATGAGGATACCTCAACGAATACCGACAAGCTGATGGCAGCGATCACCGCAGATCCCGACGGCGTGGCAGAATTTTTCAAGCAGCTTACTTCAGAGCTTTATACGAATCTGGGTGAGCAGATGTCGGCTACTACACTCCGCAGCTACGGCAGCTTCTACAATGACAAGGAGATGGATACGGAGTATAAGTCGTACACGACCAAGATCGCAGACTGGGAGGAAAAGGTCGAGGATATCGAGGATCGCTATTACAAGAAGTTCGCGGCGATGGAGTCCGCTCTGGCATCACTGGAGAGCCAGCAGTCGTCTTTGTCGAGTCTGATGGGCGGCTGATAAGGTTTTATAAGGGATTGATTTCAGGGAGGAACAATCATGGTAAATAACGGTTACAACCAGTACATGCGCAGCAAGATACTGACCGCATCGAAGGCGGAGCTGACGCTGCTGCTGTACGAGGGTGCGATCAAATTCTGCAATATGGCGATCATGTGCATCGAGAAATCCGATGTACAGGGTGCGCACACCAATATCACCAAAACTGAGGCGATCATCGAGGAATTTCAAGCGACGCTGGATTTCAAATATCCGGTGGCAAATGATTTCAAGAATGTATACGATTATGTATATGAGCGTCTGGTAGAGGCGAACATCAAGAAGGATCCGGAGATCCTAAAGGAAGTGTTAGAGCATCTGCGCGGTCTGCGTGATACGTGGAAGGAAGTCATGAAGAACGCCAATGCGCCCAAGGCAGTGAATGCCGAGTGATGGGAGAACATATGCAGGAACGAGAGTATTTAGACCTATTGATCCGCAGTCTCAGAAAGAAGCTGGTCTTGTTAAACCGGATCGCCGTGCTCAGTCAGGAGCAGAGGGCGCTTCTGATGGACGAGGATATGACACCGGAGGCATTCGACATCAATGTGCGCGATAAGGACGACATCGTGCAGCAGATCGTAGCACTGGATGAGGGCTTCGACGAGGTGTATGCACACATCAAGGATTTGATGGAGCGAGACCACAGCGCCTACGAGGAGCAGTTATCGGAGCTTCGCGAGCTGATCCGTCTTGTCATGGCAAAGGATGCAGCCATCCGCGCCGACGAGCAGCAGAACTATGAGCTTGCACAAAAGAAGTTTGCGACGATCAAAAGCCGCGTGCGCGAGGTGAAAGCCAGCCAGAAAATGGTCAGCAGCTACTACAAGAGTATGATGCGCCAGAAGCCCGGCGAGGCGATGTTTTTGGATAATAAGAAATAAGTGAAGGCTGGGCGAGCGGAGGCTCGCCCGGTTTTTTTGCTCACAGAGTTTATGAGCGTGTGTGTTTACCGAGAATATTTGATGCAAAAAGGTTCAGTATCGCTGATAAATGCCGATAACATATAATAAGGGAAAAGACAAGGATCGTCAGTGTAGTGCATCATGGAGGATGAAACGGCGGATACGCTGTTTGAGAAACCCAATATATGAAAATGATGAAAAGCTGACATGTGCGGGGAATGTGTCAGCTTTTGTTTTTATGATATAAGACGGATCTAGGAGGATTTCAAATCAAATGAGTCAGGCTAAGGTGACTGTTATATGTACGGCATACAATCATGAAAAATATATTGCAGAGGCGTTGGACAGCTTTCTTATGCAGAAAACGGATTTCCCGATCAAGATACTTGTTCATGATGATGCCTCTACCGATCGGACAGCGGAGATCATATCTGAATATCAGAAAAAGTATCCGGAGGTGATCGAGTCGATCCTGCAGCAGGAGAATCAATATGGTAAGAAGGATATTTTCTTTGGCATGCTTGTATCAAGAGTTTGTACGGAGTATATTGCCGTATGCGAGGGGGATGATTATTGGACGGATGAACATAAGCTGCAGAAGCAGATCGATCATCTGGAAGCTCATCCGGAATGCTCGGCATGTATCCACAATGCGGAGCAGTTGGATACACGCACGGGAAACAGAAGGTTACTGAATACATGGGAAGACTCCGGCGTGTATGCGCAGGAGGAGCAGATCCGAGCCGGACTGGGGTCAAATTATCCGGCATTTGCTTCTCTGGTGTGCCGGGCACGTCTGTTGAAAGAAATTCCTTATTTCTTTACTCGTGTTTATGGAGGGGATTATGCCATAAGACAATATCTCGCATGCTGCGGCGATATTTATTATGACAATACGCCGATGAGCGTCTATCGGGTCAATGTTGCAAATTCAGCAATGGCAAAGATGCGGACACAGAAAGCATTTTATAATGATTCACTGACCTATACGATACCGTTTTTCGAGAAATTTGACCGCTATACGGAAGGGAAATTTCACACCCTGCTGCAGAAAAAGATCCTGTCCGATTATCTGGGCTTTTGCTGTTCCATCGAAAAAGACGAGGGAATACAGAAGGCAGAGAACTGTGGACTGAACAGGGAAACGGTCGCAGCCTGCTATGATCTGATCGATGAGAAACGTTGTGATGAGGAGCTTCTGCAGGCATTACAGGCGGGCAGACATGTATATCTGTATGGAACAAGCCGGATGGCTGAGGTTTGTATGAAACAGCTACAGATAGACGGACTAGCGCAGAATGTGAGTGGCTTTGTGGTATCCAGTCAGTTAAACGACGATCAGTCATTTTACGGAAAAAAGGTGTGGTCTGTTGCGGAGCTGGTAAAGCATGAGCCGGATCCGGTATTTGTTCTGGCAGTACAGCCGATCAATGCAGATGACATAGAAACTACGATAAGAAAATACGGAGATTACTCGATCATCAGACCGTATGATATAAAGTGAGGATAGGAGCTTGAAATTAGGGATTTATGGAACCGGAGGAGCCGGAAAAGAGATCTATGAACTGGTCACATGCAATGAAATATTGCGGCAGGAGTGGGAGGAGATCATTTTTATCGATGACACAAAGGAAGCAGGTACATTCTGGGGATGTCGGATGCTGCCGTTTTCCGAGCTGGTACATGCGTTTTCGCCGGAACAGATGAAGGTGGTCATTGGAAATGGAGAACCAAAATACCGCAAAATGCTTGCGGAGCGTGTGCGCGGGCAGGGTTATTCGCTGGCAACACTGATCCACCCTGCGGCATTGGTTTCGTCGAAAGCAGTGATCGGAGAGGGTGTGATCGTGCAGGATTATGTGGATATTGTGGCAGAAGCACATATTCGTGATAATGTCTGCATCAACGGTCATACGATCATCGGACACAACGCAGACATCGGGGAAAACAGCCAGATATGCAGTCACGTGATCGTGGCAGGTGGGGCACGGATCGGTGAGTGTGCTTTCGTAGGTGCATCGTCTGCGGTCAGAGATGAGGTAGTTGTCGGAGAAAATGTCATCATATCCATGGGAGCGATGGTGATGAAGGATGTTCGGGATCACAAGGTCGTGATGGGAAATCCGGCGAGGGAAATCGCAGAGAATACAGAGCAGAAGGTATTTTGAGTATGAAGCATGTGGTGATAACAGGTGCAAATCGCGGGATCGGCAGAGCGATGGTTGAAGTCTTTGCGCAGGAGGGCTACGGTATCTGGGCGTGTGCCAGACGAAAAACACCGGAGTTTGAAGCAGATATGGCGGAGTTGGCACGGCAATATCAGACTGAGATCACGCCGGTATATTTTGATCTTTCAGATGAAGCTGCGATCAAAGACGGCATGAAGCAGATCCTTTCAGAAAAAAAGCCGATCGACGTGCTGATCAATAATGCAGGAGTTCCGCATGGCGGACTGCTGACCATGACATCCATGGATACGCTGCGGGAGGTTTATCAGATCAATGTTTTTGCACAGGTGCAGATGATGCAGCTTGCAGCGCGCGCGATGATGAGGCAGAAATCCGGATGTATCATCAATATGTGTTCCGTGGGAGGCATAGAAACAGAGGAAGGCTATCTGGCATACGGCTCCAGCAAGGCAGCACTCATATGGATCACGAAGGCGGCATCCAAGGAGCTTGGGCGCTACAATATCCGTGTGAACGGCATTGCCCCCGGTCTGGTAGATACGGATATGGGAAATTACAAGTCAGAGGATGAAATGCAGAAGGTGTTCGACCGGATGAGCCTAAAACGGATCGGACAGCCGCAGGAGATCGCAAAGGCGGCGTTATATATGGCATCTGAGGACGCGGCATATATGACGGGTCACATCATGGTATTGGATGGAGGCAGGGTATGAGTCAGGAGATAACAATTGATACATCAGAAAAAAATGCCCTGCGTTTGCAGGAAATGTCAAAAAGGATCCGGTTGATGGGATTGGATATGGCACGTGCGTCGGGAAGCAACGGTTCGCATCTTGGTGGCAGTCTGTCGGCAGTTGAAACCATGGCAGTGCTGTATGGCGCAGTTTTACGATATGATGTAAAATGTCCGTTAGATGAAAAGCGGGATATTTTTATACCGAGTAAAAATCATTGTGTGCTGGCACACATTCCTGCGCTCGCAGAAGCAGGCTATATTTCTAAGGAGGAGATCCTTGAATTTCAAAAGGATGGCGGTCGGCTGACCGGTTATCCGAGGCGACCGGAGATCGGGCTGGAATATTCCGGCGGCAGTCTCGGCATGGCACTATCCGTCGGGATCGGGTTAGCGCTCAGTGCGCGGGAAAAACACACGGATGCGCAGGTCTACATACTAATGGGAGACGGAGAACTGAATGAAGGCTCGGTCTGGGAAGGCTTTTTGTCAGCCGCGCACTATGGGCTGGACAATCTGACGGTGATCATTGATCGGAATCATCTGTCATATGACGGTGATACGGAGTCGGTAATGGCGTTAGAAGGTCTGGCAGATAAGCTGCGCGCCTTCAACTGGCAGGTGCATACATGTGATGGACATGATACGGCGGCGCTGCTCTATGCATTTGCGGATCGTACAGCAGGAAAACCGCGTGTGATCATTGCAGATACCGTGAAGGGCAAGGGTGTGTCATTCATGGAAAACAGACCGGAATGGCATCATCACAGGCTGTCTGAAGCCGAATATGAGCAGGCGCGAGCAGAGATTCTGGGAGGTACGGAGGAATGAAGGTCACACCCATCAATATCAAAACATGGTCAAGGCTCGGTCAGCGCGGAGCGTTTTTCGGGATTGCGATGCCGGAGCTTGCAGATCATACGGAAAATCTCAAGCTGTTGACGGCAGATCTGGCGCTGCTTTCCGGTATGGATCGGTTTATAAACAGACATGCAGATAAATTCTTGAATGTAGGGATTGCCGAACAGAATATGATCGGTATCGCGGCAGGATTGGCGATGGGCGGTGATTGTGTATTCGCGACGACTTACGCATCGTTTATTGCTGTGCGCAGTCTGGAGCAGGTCAGACAACATTTATCCCATATGGGCTGTAATGTCAAGCTGGTAGGCAGTGCGGCAGGTGTGACGGCAGCAAAATCCGGTATCTCACACTGGGCAACGGAGGATCTTGCTTTTATGCGGGCACTTCCGAATATGACTGTGCTGTCGGCAGCAGACAGCTTAGAAGCAGTCAAGATGGCAGAATATGCAGCTTCTGTGGATAATCCGGTCTATATCAGACTGAGCGGTGGGCTGAATTGTCCGATCGTGTATGAGCAGGACTATCCATTTACGGCAGGAAAGCTGACCTGCATCACGGAGGGTGAAAGTATTGCCGTGATCGCAACCGGATTGATGGTAAATGAGGCAAAAAAAGCGGCAGAGCTGCTGCGGGAAAAGGATATCAACTGCGCTGTCTACAATATGCATACGATAAAGCCGATCGATGAGGATAGTCTGGCATGGATCTTTGATCAGTATGATATGGTCGTGACCGTAGAGGAGCATCAGGTGACCGGTGGCATGGGAAGTGCAGTGGCGGAATACAAGGCGACCTTTGCGCGCGCGCCGCGTCAGGTGATGATCGGATTTCATGATACGTTCACCGAAGCCGGTTCACAGCGCTATGTCTGGGAACAGGCGGGGCTGACAGCGGAGCAGATCGCACAGCGGATCGAAAACGAGTGGGAGCACAGAAATGATAGATAGCTTTTATGCACATGAGCCTTACGAATTGAAAAAAGACGAGAAAGAAGCCCTGCTGCTGGACGAGCTGCGAGAGCTGACGGACTGGCACAGTGCGCATTGTGAGGAGTACCGGAATTTTCTGACAACCATCGGTTATGATGCGTCAAACGTGCATTCTGTGGCAGATATTCCATTTTTTCCGGTTCGGATGTTTAAGGAATATGAATTGCTCAGTATTCCGCGTGATCAGGTATTCAAGACAATGACATCATCCGGAACGACCGGACAACAGGTGTCCAAGATTTTTCTCGACAAGGAAACTGCTATGTCCCAGCAGAAGGTGATGACGCGGATACTGGCAGATTATTGGGGAAAAAAGCGGCTGCCGCTTCTGGTGATCGATACGCCTGCGGTCATGAAAGACCGGAAAATGTTTTCTGCCAGAGGAGCGGCGGTCATCGGGCTTAGCGTGGTGGCGCGGGAGACCGTTTATGTTCTGAATGATGATATGACGCTGAATCATACCGTGTTAAAGGAATTTCTGGAAAAATACAAGGGACAGCGTTTTATCATATTTGGCTTTACATTCATGGTATGGCAGCATTTTTATAAAGAGCTTTTGGCAGCAGGTGCGCAGTATGACCTATCAGAAGCATTTTTGATGACCGGCGGTGGCTGGAAAAAGCTCGAATCCGAAGCTGTATCGCGTGAGCGGTTCAAGCAATGCATGCAGGAGGTCTGCGGGATCGAGCATTTCTTGGATCACTACGGAATGGTGGAGCAGACGGGCTGTATCTACGCAGAATGTGAGTGCGGACATCTGCATGCCAGCATTTATTCCGATGTGCTGGTGCGTGATTTTCGCGATTTTTCCGTCTGTGAAAATGGAAAAAAGGGAATCCTTCAGGTCGTATCCGTACTGCCGCGATCCTATGCGGGACACTCCATCCTCACGGAGGATGAGGGCGTGATCTTAGGGGAGGACGATTGTCCGTGCGGCAGAAAAGGGAAATATATACAGATCCTTGGCAGGATCAAACATGCGGAGCTGAGGGGGTGCAGTGATACCTATGCAGATAAATTCAGATGAGATACAGTTTTTAGTCGGAAATGCAGATATTTTGAATCAGATGAGCACAGCACCGGTGCTGCCGATGTTTTCCGAACAGGCAGTCAGATTTTTGTCGGAGCTGTCAAAACGTATTTTGCAGGATAAGCGGACTCGAAGTTATGCGGATGTGACATCTTATGCGTATTGGATCCGTCGGGCATCCTTGGAGCAGGCACGCGCGAAGCATTCGGATTATGAAAAACGACTGGGACGGGGTATCGCATTTCACATTGCGCCGTCTAATGTGCCGGTAAATTTCGCCGTGTCCATGACTTCTTCTCTGCTTGCAGGCAATCTGACGGTGATCAGAGTTTCAAATAAGCAGTTTCCGCAGGTTGAGATCATCACGGATGCGATCAATGCCCTGCTGGAGCAGGAATGTACGGACTTTCAGCCCTATCTTTGTGTGATCCGCTATGAACACAGCGACGAGATCACGCGGGAATTGTCGGCTGTCAGTGATCTGCGTGTGATCTGGGGCGGCGATCATACGATCGACACGATCCGTCGTGCGCCGCTGCCGCCGCGGGCGATCGAGATGTCGTTCGCTGATCGCTATTCTTTGGCAGTCATAGATGCAGATGCATATCTGAAAGAGGATGCAGAGAGCGTGGCGAAGGGCTTTTATACGGATACCTATTATACGGATCAGAATGCATGCAGCTCGCCGCGTCTGGTCGTATGGCTGGGTGAGCAGGTGGACGAGGCGCGAAGGAGATTCTGGGATGTGCTCGGCACACTTGTTCGGCGTGACTATGACATGAAGCCGATACAGGCGGTGGATAAGTATACGTCAATGTGTGCGCTGGCAATGCTGCAGCAGGGAAATCGGCTGGTGTCTGATGACAATTATATCATGCGCATTGAAACAGATGCACTTTCGGCGGAGCTGATGAACTACCGAAATGCCGGCGGGTATTTCTTTGAATACAGGGCGACTGAGCTGGCAGAGATCGTTCCAGTGCTGACGAAGCAGTGCCAGACCGTTTCTGTATTGGGCGTGGAAAAGCAGGCGGTAAAGGAGCTTGTATTCAAAAACGGTGTGCGCGGTGTAGACCGGATCGTTTCGCTCGGACAGACAATGGGACTGGAATTTGTCTGGGACGGTTATAAGATGATAGAAAGTATGACGAGGATCGTGTATGTTGGGGAATATAAATGAAATAATGACGCGATGTGATGAACTAGCAAAAAGAATGCGGGCAGAATTGCTGTACTTATCGAGTCATGTAGATGTTACAATGATGCACTGGGGAGGATCGCTGTCAAGTATAGAGATTCTTGCGGTCTTATATGGTGCGATACTAAATTGTAAATCGGATGGACTTGATGTGACTCAAAAGGACAAATTTTTGTTGTCAAAGGGACATGCTGCGGCTGGTATGTATGTGGCGATGCATCAAGTCGGCTTATTATCTGATACGCAGATGGCTACTTTCCAACAAGATGGTTGTGCATTGTCTGAAATCGTAGAATATAACCCAGAGTGTGGATTTGAAGTTTCAGGCGGAAGTCTTGGAATGGGTTTGTCGTATGCGGTAGGTTTAGCATTGTTGGCGAAGAATAGAGATTATAAATATAAAGTCTATGTAGAGGTTGGAGATGGCGAGCTTGACGAAGGTGCTGTGTGGGAAGCAGTAATGGCGGCATCTCAGTTCAAGTTAGACAATTTGATCATGATTATTGATAAAAATGAATTACAGTCTGATGGATTTACGCGAGATATCATGTCGTGGAGAGACATAAGTAAACGGTTGACGGCATTTGGATGGCAGGTGGTGTCATGTAATGGACATGATTGTGGAGAATTGTTGGATGCGTTCGTTGATCATTTTTCGCCGAATCAGCCGTTGGCAGTTATTGCAAATACGGTCAAAGGGAAGGGTGTGTCTTTCATGGAACATAATCAGTGCTGGCATGATAATATTCTAACGGTTGAGCAGTTGGAACAGGTACGAAAAGAGATAGGTGGTGGTTATGAATTTAGATACTAGAGCAGTTCGTTTCCTTGCAAGAATGGGAGCACGGGGAACATTAGGACAAGTGTTGTATGATTATGCACGTGAGGGAAATGATTTTTATGTTGTTTCTGCGGATCTGATGCGAGCATCTGGTTTCGACCGACTGATGAAAGAATATCCAGACAAAGCAGTAAATGTGGGGATCGCAGAACAGAATTTAATAGGTGTCTCTGCAGGCTTGGCGTATACTGGTATACCTGTGGTGGCAACAACATGGGCGATGTTTGCATCGGCACGAGTTGCAGATCAGGTCAGAAATTTTATGGGTTATATGCAAAAGAATGTCAAGTTGGTTGGAATGGATAGTGGACTGGCGCTGTCAAGATTTGGTTATTCACACACGAACCCGCCGGATCTTGCGATTATGAGGGCAATACCCCAAATTACGATTCTATCTCCATGTGATGGCTTAGAAACGTATAAAGCGATCTGTGCAGCCATACAGACGGATGGACCGGTGTACATTCGATTAACAGGAACAGGGTTTCTGCCGATTGTTTATAAAGATCCTGCATTTGATTATAAAATTGGAAAAGCGATTAACGTGAGAGAGGGCGAAGACGCGGCAATTATTGCTACAGGAACAGTTGTCAGCCAAGCAATAGCTGCAGCCGATCTGCTTGCGACAGAGGGAATCTCGGTAAGAGTGATTGATATGCATACGATAGCACCGCTTGACGGTAAAATGCTGGAGAGTTTGCGGAAATATCGCCTGATAATTACAGTGGAGGAACATTTGAAACATGGAGGTTTAGGTAGTGCTGTTGCGGAGTATTATGCTAGAAGTTGTGAACATCCAAAACATGTTATCTTGGGAGTAGACGATTTTTATCCGGCAGCAGGTAGGCAGGAGTATGTAGCACGGTGTAGTGGAATTACATCACAGCAGATAGCAGATGCTGTTAGAAACAATTTATAAAGGGATAAGATATGAGCACATTGTTAAAAAACAAAACAGCAGTTATTACAGGCTGCAATCGTGGAATTGGAGAAGCGATTCTGAGAGTGTTTGCTCAGAATGGAGCGAATATATATGCTGTGACTAGAAAGGAAAATCCGGAGTTTGTGCAAAAGTGTAGGTTTCTGGAGCGGGACAATAATGTGTCCATTAAACAGGTGTATGCGGATTTTTCAAATGAAAATGAGGTAAAACAGGCTGCAAATGCTATTTTGGCAGATAAAACGCCAATTGATATTTTGATCAATAATATTGGTACAGCAACAGCCAATCGGATTCTTACGATGACACCGATGCAAAGCATACGTGACATTATGGAGGTCAATTATTTTGCTACTATTTCTTTTACGCAAAAGATCGTAAAAAACATGATGCGTTATAAGGATCGAGGAGGCAGTATAGTTTTTATTTCGTCCATAGCAGCGGCGGATGGTTTTTCTAATTTGGATTACTGTTCAAGTAAAGCTGCACTTGAAGGTGCAACACATCGGTTGGCAGTAGAATTAGGTCCGTTCAATATTCGCGTCAATGCAATAGAACCGGGGATTATTGGAACAGAATTGTTCCATGACACGGTGACCGGCGAAGATTTAGAGCTGGCTGTACAAGGTGCCATTATGAAGCGTGAGGGAAAACCGGAGGAACTGGCAAACGCGGTATTGTTTTTTGCATCTGATTTGTCTAGTTTTATTACATCACAAGTTTTACGTGTTGATGGGGGGGGTAAGTGAGTTACTGAGACCCCACTAAACTGGAATGACAGGGAATAAAAAAGTAAGTAAAGAAAAGGAGAATACAATAATGACAAACTTAGAAAAGTACAACAACGCATTTATGGAAGCACTGGAGATTTCCGAGGAGCAGTTGGCAGGACTGGAGTATCAGGGTATCGCTGAGTGGGATTCTGTCGGACACATGGGACTGATCGCAGCCATTGAGGATGCCTTTGACATCATGATGGACACGGACGATATCATTGATCTCAGTTCATATGAAAAGGGAAAAGAAATACTGACTGCAAATTATGCAATCATATTTGAGTGAAAATTTTCAGTAATTGAAGGCGGGGAGAATGCGAAATGAAAAAAATCTATGAAGAACTAAAACAACGGAAAGAGCCAATTTATATTTACGGTGCCGGAGAGATCGCACAGTTGACTGATCGGAAGCTGAAAGAAAATCATATTTCAGTAGCCGGATTTGTGGTAGATGATCTATATGCGACAGATGATGTATGGAAAAAAACAGATTTGATCGCTAAAAGTGAGCCATATGTCCTGATTCGGGCGTTATGGGATAGTTATTTCAAATCGGATGCAGACATATTGTCTGAGTGGGGGGGGGTGTCAGGGCGTTTATCAGTGCGCGGATATTTATGAAGGAGACACCATTGAGGAAATTTCAGAAGAATTTTACCTGTCACACAAAAAATCATTTGATAATGTGTACGATCATTTAGAGGATGAGTTGTCGCGTGCATCGTTTCAGGCATTTCTTTCAAGTAAAACGGAGAATAACAATATGTATTTGATACCATATGTTGTGACTCCACAGTATTTTTTTGAGGATTCGCCGTGGCAGTTGGAAAAAAATGAGTGCTTAGTCGATTGTGGTGCATATGACGGTGACAGTATTATGGATTTTGCGCACGCAACTGATTCGCAATATGCTTATATATATGCGTTGGAGCCGGACGAGGATAATTGTAAAGCGATAGAACGTACCTTGCAGAAGCATGACCTGAAAGATGTTGAGATCGTACAAAAGGCATCTGGTAAGGAAGCGAGTGTGCAACATTTTACCGCAAACGGAATGGGTGGAAAAATAGATGCAGACGGTGAGATTACGATAGAGGTTGACCGTTTGGATGATATTGTTTCTAAGGATCGCAAAGTATCTATTATAAAAATGGATATAGAGGGAGCAGAAACGGATACATTGCTCGGAGCAAAAGAGATTATACAAAATGACCGACCGATCTTGATGGTTAGCATCTATCATAAAAAGGATGACTTATATCGGAGCTTTGAAATTATAGACGACATGGTAACAGATTATGTTTACTATTTGAGAATACATAAGGTTTTGGCGGTGGATATCGTGTTGTATGCAGTGCCGAGAGAGAGGGTAAAATAGCGTTTTTGAAAAATAAAAAATGCTGCCATTGTTAAGGGGGATATGATGCACTTTGAGGATTTTCTTAACTATGCACCCTACGAATTGAATAAAGATGACAGGCAACGTATCTTACCTCAGCTCCACCACTGCGCCATGGCGGAGCTGTTTTTTCGCTTGCGCATCTGTTTGCATGGTGTTATACTTGACGCAAAGCAGGCAACAGATCATGTATATCATTTAGCGATTCTATATTCCTAGAACGATCGAGGACATCTTGCTTTTATTTATCAACATTACAACAAGGGCAGGATGACTGTGGGAATAAGGAATGACTGGTGTTTTTCGAGACTCATGCACAGCTTCTGCCGGACACAGGAGAAGGAGGAATTGAGCCGATAATGAAAAGTGTACCCAAACGGAAAATAAAAGACAGCGTTTTTACTGATCTGTTTCAGAACAAAAAATACCTGCTGCAATTATACAGGGCGTTGCATCCGGAGGATGAGGATGTGTCAGAGGATGCGATCGAGGATATTACGATCAAGCATGTGTTAGTGGATGCGGATTATAATGACCTTGGTTTTTCGGTGGGCGATCGGTTGATGATTTTAGTGGAAAGTCAGTCCACGTGGAGTCGCAATATCATTATTCGTGCATTGATGTATCTGGTGCAGACATATCACGATTATTTTAAGAGAACGAATCAGAATCTATATGGCAGTAAAAAAGTGAAACTGCCGAAGCCGGAGCTGTATATGATTTTTACCGGAGAGAAAACGCAGATACCGGATGTGATGTCATTGTCGGGAGAATTTTTTGGCGGCGAAAAGATAGCGATTGATGCAGAAGTAAAGGTGCTGTATTAGGAGAATGAGGAAACGACCCGTATCTGCAAGGACAGAAATGTGCTGAAGGAATATCTTGAAAACAGAGAACAGGAGGTAGTGGATATAATGATGACATTGTTTGATGATGATCAGATTTTGAAAGCATATACACAGGATATCATAGAGGAGAATACGAAAGAAAATGCAAAGCAAACGGCAATGAAGCTGATAAAGACCGGAAAAATGTCTTTGTCTGAAATTGCTGATTGTGTGCCTTCATTGTCGATAGATGAATTGAAGGAATTGGAAATGAAAGCGATGCAGCCTGTATGACTGATGAATGGAATGTTTAGTGCAGTCCAGAGAATTTTATCTAGGAAAGTTATAAAATGATAGAGAATATGACGTGTATCGTGTATACTGTGAGAGGCAGGTATTAGAAAAACGAAACGTTTGGCTTGATGGAAAGAAGGTAGAGTATATGCGAATAGTGGATATTCAAAGAATGGCGCGTGATATTCTTGAAAAGGGCAGCATAGAAAATGATCATATCGAATATAAGAAGTCAGCTACTTTCAAAAATAAGATTTTGAAAACGGTATGCGCATATGCCAATAACTATATGAATCGGGAAATTGGATTGTTGTTTATTGGGATAGAAGAAGTGAACGATCCGCTAACCGGTGAAAAAGCAGTACCAAAAAGACCTATCTGTGGTGTAGAGGAGTGCTTGATAGAAAGTACGGAAAATTCATTAAAGCAGTTGTTGGCGAATATTCATCCGAAGGTGAATTATCATCTGATTACAGATGTGATCGATCAAAAAAATTATATTGTTATAGCTGTTGAACCCGGAAATGCAGGCCCCTATCAAACCAGTGATAAGGCAGAAAGCAGTAAGGATATCGGACTGAAAGCCGGTAGATATATTAGGGTAAAGAGGGATACCAAGCTGCCGAATTTTAAGGAAGAATATGAATTGTTGCGTAAATTCGCGCATGATGTATTTAGCTCCAATCTGAACGAGACAGCAACGCTGGATGATCTGAGCTATGAATATATGAAAGAATATTTGATCGCCACGAATGCAAGGGAGGATATCCGAAATCAGTCAAAATTAGATATGGCAAAAAGTATGGGCTTGATCAGTGAGAGTGAATATGGTGGCTATCGTGCTAAAAATTTTGCTGTGTTAATGTTTGCGGAAAAGCCGGACGCTTTTATTCCGTATGCGCATGTGGAAATTATCAGAGAGGCAGTCGGAACGGATAAAATGGAAGCTAAAATTTTTGACGGACCGATATGGATGCAGGCAAAACAGGTAAGCCGATATTTTAAGGATAACATTATGGCATCTTATACGGTTAGAGAGTCGTCTGCAATCGAGCATCGTGTGGTTTACAACTGGCCGCTGACAGTGTTTGAGGAGTTGGCAACAAATTGTATTTTGCATAAACAGTATGAATCTCCCAATTATATAGGTATATATGTATATGATGACAGGATAACCTTTGTGAATCATAATCGCCCGATTCCACCGGTCACGATAGAAGCGATGAATAAGGAAACACGATTTGATGATCGACAATACTTGAATCCGGAATTGAAAGAAATGTTTTTTGCACTTGACTTGATTGAGTCATACGGGTCGGGGATTCGTCGCGCAAAGGAATCGTTAAAAGAGAATCACTCACCGGAGCTGTATTTTTTGCCAGATAATGACAGCGATGATTATACTATGGCAGTCGTAAGGATCAATGAAGAATTTGCATTGATTCGAGAAGAAGAACAGAAGCGATCTACTGCTGTAGGAGAAATAACAGAAGAAATGACCAAAGAAATGACCAAAGAAATGACCAAAGAAATGACCAAAGAAATTAAAAAAATGATGCAGGAAAATCCGTCAATCAGTGCAAAAGAGATTGCGGAATATCTTGACACAACAGTAGAATCAGTCCGATATCGTATAAAGGTGATGAAAAAAGTGGGTGAGATAACGAGACAGGGATCTACAAAAGCAGGAGAGTGGAGAGTGGTCAAGTAACCGATAGACTTTTATAAAATAGAAATCAATAGTATGAGGTACACACGTGGATTTTGAGGATTTTCTTAACTACGCACCCTACGAACTGAATAAGACTGACAAGCATCGTCTGCTGTCTCAGCGTCTCCTAACGCAGACGGCGCATCATCGGGCGAATTGTCCGCAGTATGCAAACATACTGGATGTGGATGGCTTTGATGAGCAGCAGATCACGTCGTATGAGGAGCTGCCGTTCCTGCCGGTGCGCCTGTTCAAGGAGCGCACGATAAAGAGCGTGCCGGATGATGCAGTCATAAAGACGATGACTTCATCAGGAACGACCGGACAGGCTGTGTCCAAGATCTATCTGGACAAAGCGACGGCGGCGAACCAGCAGAAAGCGATGGCGCGCATCGTAGCAGATTTTACCGGTTCTGCGCGGATGCCGATGATCATTATCGATTGTCCGTCCGTGGTGAAGGATCGCAGGATGTTCTCTGCGCGGGGCGCGGGCATCCTCGGTTTTTCGATCTTTGGGTCAAAGAAAATGTACGCGCTGGATGATGAGATGCGCCTAAATCTCACGGAATTGCGTGAATTTCTTGAAAAATATAAAAATAAGAAAATATTCTTATTTGGATTTACATTTATGATCTGGCAGCATTTTTACAAAGAGCTTGTCCGGCTGCAGGATGAGACCGGCGAGCGGCTGGATCTGTCGAATGCCGTGCTGATCCACGGCGGCGGTTGGAAAAAGCTGGCTTCCGAAGCGGTTTCTGCGGAGGAATTTCGCGAGCGGCTGACAGCGGTGTGCGGACTTTCCGATGTGCATGATTATTATGGCATGGTCGAGCAGACCGGCTGTATTTACATGCAGTGTGAATGCGGACATCTGCATGCCAGTATTTTTTCGGATGTGCTCATTCGGGATCCGCAGGATTACTCCATCTGTCCGCATGGAAAAAAGGGACTCATACAGGTCGTATCCTCGATTCCGGAGTCCTATGCGGGTCATTCTCTGCTGACGGAGGATGAGGGCGTGATCTTAGGTGAGGATGATTGCCCCTGCGGCAGAAAGGGCAAATATTTTCAAGTGCTGGGGCGTGTGAAAAATGCGGAGCTGCGCGGCTGCAGTGATACCTACGCAGCAGATCATGCCAACAGACAGCCGGATGGATCCGGCATATATCAGAAGCTGACCTATCTCGCAGGTGATGCTGTGACGGTACAGGCGATGCATGCACAGCCGGTTTTGCAGCCGTTTTCTGAGGAAGTGCTCGAATTTTTCGATGAGTTGGCAAAGGAATTGATGACGGATGCCGCATGTCGCCGTTATCCGGATATTGTGACGTTGGGATTTTGGCTGCGTCGGTCATCCATGCGCAGCTTTCAGAAAAAGTATCAGTCGGCGCACGCGGATGTGCGTGTCGGCAGGGGCGTGGCATTTCACATTGCGCCCTCGAATGTGCCGGTCAATTTTGCGTATTCCCTGTTTACCGGACTGCTGGCAGGCAATGCGAACGTTGTGCGTGTGCCGTCGAAGGAATTTCCGCAGGTCGGTCTTATCGCCGCAGCCGTAAAAAAGGTATTGCAGGCGCACCCGAAGCTGCGACCGTATGTGGCGCTGGTGCGTTACGAGCGCGATGCACAGGTGAATGCGCAGCTATCCGCGATGTGTGATGTGCGGATCGTCTGGGGCGGAGATGCCACGATCGCAGAGCTTCGCAGGGCAGAGCTGCCGCCGCGGGCGACGGAGATCACCTTTGCGGATCGGTATTCGCTCGCTGTGATCGATGCGGACGCATATCTGGAGCGTGCAGAACAGGCGCGCGTTGCGCAGGATTTTTATAATGACACGTATCTGTCGGATCAGAATGCGTGCACCAGTCCGCGCGTGGTCGTGTGGCATGGCAGCCGTATCGCGCAGGCAAAGCAGATGTTTTGGGATGAGCTGCATGCATTTGTGAAAAAGAAATATCCTTTGCAGCCGGTTCAGAGCGTGGACAAGCTGTTGACCGCGTATCTTGCGGCATCCGCGCCGGAAAATGAGGATGTCGGCAGAGTGAAAATGTTGCCGCGGCAGGACAATCTGATCGTTCGGGTACAGGTGGATCGTCTGAGACCGGAGCTGATGAACTATCGCGGAAACAGCGGATATTTTTACGAATACGACTGTCGGGATCTGATGGAGCTGCGGGAGTTCTGTAATGATACACATTGTCAGACGCTGGGCTATGTGGGAGCGGCGGATGATATCCTGCCGCTGCTTCGATCCGGCATACACGGACTGGATCGGATCGTACCGGTGGGTCATACGATGGATTTTGATCTGATGTGGGATGGTTACGATCTGATGGATCGACTGACGCGGACGATCGCAGTCAGATAAGGAGTGCTTATGTGGGATTTACAAAAATATGGAGATCGCCCTGCGATGATCGATGATCTGGGCGGACAGGTGACGTATCGCGAGCTTTCGCAGATGCAGGAGCAACTGACGACGTGTATGGGCGGGCGCACACTGGTCACGGTGCTGTGCACGAACCGTATCGGATCAGCGGGGGGCTATGCTGCGTTCATCAATGCAGGGATCGTTCCGATGCTGCTCAATGCGCAGTTGGAGCGCGAGCTTTTGTCGAATCTTTTGGAGCGGTATCTGCCGCCGTTCGTGTGGCTGCCGTCAGAGCTTCGGGCAGAGCCGCTGTTTTCTCAGATGGAAAATGTGTACGAGGCGTATGGCTATACGCTGCTGAAAAATGGCAGTCAGACCGGATATCCCTTATATGAAAAGCTGGGACTTCTGCTGACGACCTCCGGCTCGACCGGAAGCCCGAAATTTGTCCGACAGAGCTACGATAATATTCTGGCAAACGCGCAGTCGATCGCAGAGTATCTGGAGCTGGATGAAACGGAGCGCCCGATTACGACGCTGCCGATGAATTATACCTACGGCTTGTCGATCATCAATAGTCATCTGCTGGTCGGTGCGACACTGCTTTTTACGGAAAGATCACTGATGCAGAAGGAGTTCTGGACGTTTTTCAAGGAGCAGGGTGCGACCTCCTTCGGTGGCGTGCCTTATACCTATGAGATCCTGCACAAGCTGCGTTTTATGCGGATGGAGCTGCCGTCACTGCGGACGATGACGCAGGCGGGCGGTAAGCTGACGAAGGAGCTTCATGCGGATTTTGCAGCGTATGCGGCAGATACCGGCAAGCGTTTTATTGTTATGTACGGGCAATGTGAGGCGACTGCGCGCATGGGCTATCTGCCGGCAGATATGGCAGTGGAAAAATGCGGTTCTATGGGCATCGCGATCCCGAATGGCAGGTTTACACTGATCGACACGGATGGCTCGGTGATCACGGAAACCGGAAAGACCGGAGAGCTGGTCTATGAGGGACCGAACGTCACACTCGGTTATGCGGAGTGCGGCGAGGATCTGCTGCGCGGGGATGAGCGCGGCGGGATTCTGCAAACCGGTGATATGGCACAGTTTGATGCGGATGGCTACTATTATATCGTAGGCAGAAAAAAGCGCTTTTTGAAAATTTATGGCAATCGTGTGAATCTGGACGAGATGGATCGGATGATCAAGGGCGCGTTTGATGGTATTGACTGTGCGACCGCAGGAACGGACGACCATCTGTACATTTTTCTTACCGACGAAACCAAGGCAGCAGCCGTTAAAAGCTATGTTGTGGAAAAAACCGGACTGCATCCGTCGGCATTTGAGACGGTCACTTTAGCTGAGATCCCGAAAAATGATGCCGGAAAGACCCTGTATCGGGAGCTGGAGCAGTATTATACCTTGTGAAAACTGCCGAAAGAAAAAAAGTCGTTGGGAGAAAAAACAGACCTGATCAAGCATGGTATCATGCTCAAACCGATCAGGCTTTTAGCGGAGTGCTGCGATAAGCACTTCGCTTTTTTTATGTGATAGGAAATTCTGTTGAAGCTCAAAATCACACAAAAATATATAAAAGTGTGATTATTCTCACGCTTTTATATAAAATAATGTGAAAACGGCTTGTTTTTTTACTAAAATAGGTGTATAAAAAATGTGATCGGGTAGTATAAGACATAGAGAATAAAGCGGAGGCGTGACGGTATGGAGCGGCTGATATTAAGCAGACTATTAGATTGGAAAAATTCGCCTTACCGCAAACCATTGATCCTAAAGGGTGTGCGGCAGGTCGGTAAGACATGGATCCTCAAGGAATTTGGCAGGCGGTATTATGAAAATACCGCGTATTTTAACTTTGATGAAAACGAGGAATACCGGCAGTTTTTTGAAACGACGAAGGATGTTTCGCGCATTCTGCAAAATCTGATGATGGCGAGCGGACAGGTGATCGCACCGGAGAAAACATTGATCATTTTTGATGAAGTACAGGATTGCCCGAAGGTGATCAATGCGATGAAGTATTTTTGTGAGAATGCACCGCAGTATCATATCGCCTGTGCAGGCTCACTGCTTGGCATTGCACTGGCAAAGCCATCCTCATTTCCGGTCGGCAAGGTGAATTTTCTGCAGATCGATCCCATGACCTTTACGGAATTTCTGCTTGCGAATGGGGATGGAAACCTTGCGGCTTACATGGAACAGGTGGATACGATCGAGCCGCTGCCGGATGCTTTTTTTAACCCGCTCTGTGAAAAGCTGAAAATGTATTATGTGACAGGCGGAATGCCGGAATCAGTTCTGATGTGGACGGAGGCGCGCGATGTTTCGGCAATGCAGGATGCACTGGCAGGGATCCTCGGATCTTATGAGCGCGATTTTGCAAAACATCCGAATCCGAGTGAATTTCCAAAGATCTCTATGCTGTGGAAGTCCGTGCCCTCACAGCTTGCACGTGAGAATAAGAAATTTATTTATAAGGTCGTGAAGGAAGGCGCGCGGGCGCGTGAATATGAGGACGCGCTGCAATGGCTGGTGGATGCCCGACTGCTGCACAAAATTTATCGCAGTACAGCGCCGGGGCTGCCGATCGCTGCCTATGATGATCTGACGGCATTCAAGATCTATCTGGTCGATGTGGGACTTTTGCGCCGTTTGTCGCAGTTGTCGCCGACGGCATTTGGCGAGGGAAACCGCATGTTTACGGAGTTTAAGGGAGCATTGACCGAAAATTACGTGCTGCAGGCGCTGATCACGCAGTTTGAAGTGATGCCGCGGTACTGGAGTCAGAATAATCCGCCGTATGAAGTGGATTTTCTGATCCAGCGTGAAAACGATATTTTTCCGGTGGAGGTCAAGGCAGAAACGAACCTGTCCGGCAAGAGCCTTAAAAAATTCAAGGAGCTGTTTTCGGATCAGGTCAGACTCCGCGTAAGATTCTCACTGGATAATCTGAAACTGGACAACGACGTGCTGAACATCCCGCTCTTTATGGCGGATCAGACGGATCGCCTGATCGGGCTGGCGCTGGGGCGATAGGGGGAGCATAAAAGTCGTTGTGGATTAGCACTTTTTTGATTTCTCCCTCATTCAAAAAAGAAAAAACTTAGATTTTCAAAAATAGATAATGATAGGATATTGACAAAAAGCAATCATGCCATATAATGATGATAGGAAAACATAAAAATCCGATCATTCCAAAAGGAGAAGATGTATATATTGGGTATTACATTAAATGATATTGAGATCTACCTAACTGAGGTAAAAGATGCAATTCAAAAAAATAGATATAGAATAGAGATGAACTCTCGTCGACAAGACAATGGAGATTTATTCTTAAATTATGTTATTGATGAAACAATGGCAAGGGATATTTTATTGGGATTAACAGCAACTGATTTTTCTGAAATATTGCATAATGAACATCGTGGATATGAGCATGAGTTACTATATGTATTTGGAAAAGACGTAGAGCTTTTAGAGAGAATGGGTAATGTGAGCAAAACAGTGTCCCTATACATAAAATTTAACAAGACGGATAAGTGCTATGTGATTGTAGTATCATTACACGAGCAGCGATATCCGATACATTATTATTTTAAGTAGTAATACGAGGAGGATTCATGATGGAAAAAAGGAGAACTGATTTTTGCATTGAATGCAGAAACGAAACAGAGTATACCTTACAAAAACGAAATATTGTAAAAACTATTAAAGATATAGAGTATGTGTTCAGCATAACTGTGGCAGTATGTAATGAATGTGGGGAAGAAATGAGCATTCTGGGATTGATTGACAAAAATATTCAGGAAATTGATGAACAATACAGAGCCTATGAAGGGATAGTTTCAGTAGATGATATTGAAAAACTCATGAAAATTTATAAGATTGGCAAGGCACCATTATCTTTAGTACTGGGCTTTGGGGAAGTTACGATTACGAGATATCTGTTGGGTCAGATACCGTCAAAATCTTATTCTGATATTATCAAGAAGGCATTATCCTCTCCAAATTTTATGAAAGAAAAATTAAATGAAAACAAAGAAAAAATTGTTCCGGCAGCTTATAATAAAGCGATGGAAGCAGCAATAAAGTTGGAAACTCTATTTGCAGTTTCAGATAAGATGTTGAGTGTAATTGCCTATTTGTTTAAGAAGTTAGAAGAGGTAACGCCGCTCATGCTCCAAAAATTGCTTTATTTTGTTCAGGGTGAGTCTTTTGCCTTAAATGGAAAACCAATATTCCTTGAAAATTGTCAGGCTTGGATTCATGGTCCAGTGTATCCGGAAGTTTATTATATGTTCAACGACTTTAAGTATAATCCGATAGAAGATGCACGTTTTGCGATACTTGATGGGTCTGAAGGTCAGTTGACTAAGGAGGAATGCAGAGTCATTGACTTGGTTGTTAATACATTTGGTGAGTATGGGGGAAAGGTATTGGAAAGAATTACACATGAAGAAGACCCTTGGAAATTTGCACGAAAAGGGTATGCGTATAATGTTCCGTCTCATGAGCCGATCAAAAAGGAAGATATAGAAGCATATTTTACTAAAAACAGTAAAAAATACGATTTTTCGACCGAGAGAGGCTTAAAAAAGTATATTAGTGATGTTCTTGAAAATACGAATGTTTAGGTATAAA